>CAYHPT010000150.1:0-4043 GCA_964358435.1 uncultured bacterium
ATCCTGGCCCAGAGCCTCCTGCGCAACCCGCTGACCCGCGTGGATGGACCGCTCTCCGTGCTGCGTGCATACACAGTGAGCGAGGTGCGCGCGCTGGCGGAGGCCGCGGGCCTGCGGGATGTGCGGCTGACCCGCCACCCGCTCTTTCGCCTGGCCCTGGTCAAGGGAGCGTGACGTGGTCGAGCGGGCGGACGTCGTGATCATCGGTGGAGGTCCGGCGGGCGCCGCCACGGCCCTGGCGCTGGCGCGTCGGGGCGTGGACGTGGTCCTGCTCGACCGCGCCCGGTTCCCCCGCGAGAAACTCTGCGGCGATTTCCTCCACCCCCTGGGGACGGCGGCGCTGGAGCGTCTCGGGGTCCTCGACGAGGTCCTGCCGCGAGCGCAGGTGTTGCGAGGGATGTTGATCGTCTCGCCGCAGGGTCGCGAGGTGTTCGCCCGCTTCGCCGGTGGAGCGGGACTCTCGCTGAGCCGCGCCGTGCTCGACGACGCCGTCCTGCGGGCCGCGCAGCGCGCCGGTACCTTGGTCCGGACCGGCATGGCGGCGCGTGCCGTCACCCGGCACGGTGATCAGTGGCATGTGTCCACCGACAGCGGGACCCTGGAAACACGCCTGCTCGTCGGCGCGGACGGGCTGCACTCCCGCGTCGCCGTGGCGGCCGGACTGCGCGACCGCACCCGGCGGGACGGACGCTATGCCCTGGGGATCTACGTCCGCGGCCTGCCCGCGCACGAAGGATTTGGGGAAATGCACCTCGGGCAGGAAGTGTACTGCGGGGTCTCCGTGTTTCCCGACGGGCAGGCCAACGTCACGATGGTCGTGCCGAAAGCGGCGATTCGCGCGCGCCACGACGGAGCGCCGCACGGACTGGCTCGCGATATCCTGGACCAGATGCTCGCGGCTTTCCCCCGATTGTATCCGCGTGTGCGCACGGCCGTGACCTCACGGGAGATGCGCGCGGTGGGTCCGCTGACGCCCACGGGCGGACCCGTCGTGGGGGACGGCGTCCTCCTGGTCGGCGACGCCGCCGCCTTCACCGACCCGCTCACCGGACAGGGCGTCAGCCTGGCGCTGACCGCGGCGCCGGTCGCCGCTCGGACGATCGCGGACGCGCTGCGGCGGGGCGACCTCCGCGCCGCCGCCCTGGCGCCCTACGCTCGCTGGCACCACCACCGGCTGGTCGGGCTGCGCCGCTTCCTCCATCTGGTGGACTGGCTCGCGCTGCGCACGCCGCTCATCGAACCGCTGGCCCGAGCGTGGCAGGACCGGCCGGCCCTGGCCACCCGCTTCCTCGGCGTCATCGGCAGCGGAGAGCCGGCCCGCACAGTCCTCAATCCCGCGTACGTGTCGCGGCTGCTCCGGACATGCATCTCGAGAGCGTAATCGACATCGCCGCGCCCTGGGAGCGGGTCTTCGCCCTGGCCGCCGACATCGAGCGCTGGGCGGAGCGGCTGCCCCACTACCGCTGGGTGCGGATCATCGAGCGGAACGGCCGGCGAACGGTGGCCGAGATGGCGGCGCGGCGCGGCCGCATCCCCGTGCGCTGGCGCACCGTCCAAGAAGTCCGGCCGGCGGAGCGGCGCATCCTCTTCACGCACACCGGGGGACCGACGCGCGGCATGGCCGTGGAGTGGGTCTTCGAGCCCCACCCCGGCGGCGTGCGCGTCGGCATTCGCCACGACCTGCGCTGGCCGCCGCCGCTATCCTGGATCGCCGAATGGATCGTCGGTCGCTTCTTTATCGCGCACGTCGCGGGCAAGACGCTGCGGCGGGTGAAAGCCCTGGCCGAGGCAGGAGGAGATCGCTGATGGAACGCCGGCGGGTTGTGGTTAGCGGGATCGGCGCGATCACGCCGATGGGGCACGGCAGCCGCGGATTGCTGGAGGGCATGCGCGCCGCCCACTCGCGTGTGGGGCGGATCACGCGCTTCGACGCCTCCGGGTTCTCTTCACAAGTCGCCGCGGAAGTGCGGGACTTCGATCCCCTGCAGTACATGGACACCAAGCGGGCCCGCCGCCTCGACCGGTTCGCCCAGTTCAGCGTCGCCGCGGCGCGCCAGGCCGTCCTGGACGCGGCACTCCACCTGGAAGACGAGGACCGCGACCGCGTCGGGATCTTTATCGGCGCGGCCCTGGGCGGCGGGGCGTTCGCGGAGGAGCAGCACGAGATCTACCTGCGGGAGGGAATCCGGCGGATCAAGCCGACGCTGGCGCTGGCCGTCTTTAGCGGCTCGGCCTCCTGCAACATCGCCATCGAGTTCAACATCACCGGGCCGACCAGCGCCAACTCCGACTCCTGCACCTCCGCGGCCATCGCCATCGGCGAGGCCTTCCGCACCATTCGCGCCGGAGACGCCGACCTGTTTCTCGCCGGCGGCGTGGAGTGCCCGCTGGCGCCGCTGATCTTCGGCGCCTTCGACGTGATCCGGGCGATGTCCACGCGCAACGAGGCGCCGGAGGCGGCCTGCCGCCCCTTCGACAGCGGCCGCGACGGCTTCGTCATGGGCGAGGGGGCGGCGATTCTGGCCCTCGAGGCGTACGGTCACGCCGTCCGCCGGAACGCGCCGATCTACGGCGAGATCCTCGGCTACGGCACCAGCAACGACGCCTATCACATGACGGCGCCGCTCCCCTCCGGGCAGCAGGCGGCGCGGGCCATGCGTCAGGCGATGAAGGACGCGGGTCTGGTTCCCGAGCAGATCGGCTACGTCAACGCGCATGCCTCCAGCACGCCGCTGAACGATTCGATCGAGACGCTGGCGATCAAACTGGCGCTGGGGGAGCACGCCTACCGCGTGCCGGTGAGCGGGACCAAGCCGATGCACGGCCACGCGCTGGGCGCGGCGGGGGCGATTGAGGCCGCGCTCTGCGCGCTGGCGTTGCGGCACGACTACCTGCCACCGACACTCAATCTGGAGCAGCCCGACCCGCAGTGCGACCTCGACTACATCCCGCACGCCGGCCGCGCGGCGCGGGTGGACTACATCCTGAGCAACTCCTTCGGCTTCGGGGGCATCAACGCGACCCTGGCCTTTGGGCGGGTGAACGGCGGCGGGTAGCCGCCGGCCGGTCAGGCGGTCCCCAACGCGTCCCGGATCGCCGCCGCGGCTTCATCGAGGTCGGCGCGCGAGGGCGGCGCGTGTGACCGCACGGCGGCAAACCCGCTGAGGCGGAGGTTGTCATCCTCGAACCGCGGCAGCACGTGCATGTGCACGTGCAGGACCTCCTGGCCGGCGGCGACACCGTCGGCGAGGAAGAGATTCACAGCCTCGCAGCGCAGGCCCGACCGCCGCAGGGCCGCCGCCATCCGCTGCGCCACCGTGAACATATGCTGACCGTCCGGCGCGGGCAGATCGGCCAGTGAGGCGGCGTGCCCCAGGGGCACGACCAGCAGGTGGCCGGCGTTCACCGGCCGGATATCCATGAAGACCCCGACGACCTCATCCCGGTAGACGATGCTGGCAGGGGCCTGGCCGGCAATGATCCGGCAGAAGATGCAGGTGGGATCGAAAGCTGGCCCGCCGTCCCCCATTCGTGTCCCCCTTTTGCTCTGCGGCCCCCGCCCGTGCCCACCGGACAGCGGGAGGAGCGCCCCGCACGGCGAACCTGTTGCTGTGCATTCGACATGTGCATGCATCGACGACCCGTCGATTCCTGCACACGTCATCGTTCAGGAATGAACGCCGCTCTCCTGCCAGGGGCCGCGGGGCGGCACCACTCCGACTCCCCTCCGGCCGACGAGAAGCTCAGCGAGGTGCAACTGACGTGAAGACCAAAACGATCCGGCAGTCAGTCACGTTCAAGGCCACACCCCACGACGTCTACGAAGCACTGATGGATGCGCGGAAGCACGGCCGCTTTACCGGGGGAGGCGCGCGCATTAGCCGGAAGGTCGGCGGCACATTCTCCGTGTTCGACGGCTGGGCGGACGGGACGCACGTGGAACTCCGGACCGATCGGAAGATCGTGCAGCATTGGCGCTGCGCCCAGAGGGGCTGGCCCAGTGACCATTACTCCCGCGTCACCCTCGCCCTCCGGAAGGTGCG
>CAYHPT010000151.1:0-4037 GCA_964358435.1 uncultured bacterium
CGGGGCGTTCGCTTTCGCGGCGACAAGCGCACCGCCCGGGTCGGTGGCGTTCCCCTGCTAGCTTGGGGAGCTGCGCTCCTGGGATCGGTTGCCGACGACGTGGTAGTCGTCACGCGCGACGAAGCCGGGGCGCGTGGGCGTTGGCACTATGTGCGCGACGAAATCCCGGAGCGCGGACCGATGGGTGGAGTGCTCACGGGACTGCGCATCGTCCGGCACGAGCGGGCGCTGGTGCTGCCGGTGGACATGCCTCTGCTGACCGTTGACTTCCTGACGTATCTCCGCGATGCGGGCGCGGAGTCGGACATCACCGTCCCACGGTGGGAGCGTCTGGAACCGCTGGTCGGCGTGTATTCCAGGAAGTGCCTCGAACCTCTGGAGGCTTCCCTGCAGCGCGGCGAGGATTCGCTGGGCGACTTCGTGCGGTCGACGGCGCTGACCGTGCGCTATGTCGGCGAGGAGGAGGTCCGGCGCTTCGGCGACCCGCGCCGGATCTTCTTCAACATCAACGTCCCGGAGGACGTGGAGACGGCGGAGGCCCTGCTCCGCGCGGGAGGATCGTGATGGCGGCGGCCAACGAACCGCGTCCCGGGACTCAGACGCCGCCTCCGGCCGGTTCGGTGGAGCAGGCGCGGGAATGGATTCTGCGGTCCGTCCGGCGCCTGCCGGTCGAGGTGATCCCGCTCTCTGAGGCGACCGGACGGGTGCTGGCCGACGACATCATCGCGCCGGGGGACCTCTGGTCCTTCGCCCGCGCGGCGATGGACGGCTACGCCGTGCGCGCAGCCGACGTGGCGCATGCCGCGCCCGACCATCCGGTCATCCTGAAGATTACCGGAGCCGGCGTCGCGGGATTTGCTGCGGACACGCCCGTCACGGCCGGGACCACCGTGCGGATCGCCACGGGAGCGCCAGTCCCCGACGGTGCCGATGCGGTGATTCCATTCGAGGAGGTGCAGGTGGACGGGGATCGGCTGATCGTCACAGCGCCGGTCCCTGGCGGGAAGCACGTATTCCCGGCGGGCGAGGACGCCAGGCGCGGCGAGGTCATCCTGCGCGCCGGGACGGTCCTCCGCGGGGGGAATTTGGGCCTGCTGGCCAGTCTGGGGGTGACCTCGCTACCGGCCGTCCGCCGGGTCCGCGTGGCGGTGCTCACGGTGGGCGATGAGTTGGTCGAACCCGACCGGCGTCCCGGGCCGGCACAGATTCGCGAGAGCAACTCCTACGCCCTGGCCGGGGAGATCCAGGCCCTGGGCGGCGAGCCGCTGCGCCTGGGCATCGCCCGCGACGACACGGATGATCTTGTCGCCAGGATCCGCGAAGGGCTGCGCGCCGACGTCCTCGTCGTGTCCGCGGGGATGTCGGTCGGTGAGCGTGATCTCGTGAAGGACGCGCTGGTGCGGGCGGGCGTGCGGCTGGTCTTCTGGCGCGTGCCGATGAAGCCGGGTTTTCCGGTCGCCTTCGGTCTGGCCGGTGACGTCCCGGTCTTCGGCCTGCCGGGCACGCCGGGCGCCGCCATGCTGGCCTTTGAAGAACTCGTCCGCCCCGCGCTGCGCACGATGATGGGCCACCGGCAGGTCCACCCCTCCTGGCTTCCCGCCCGGCTGCTCGCTCCCATCACGGTGCGGCCAGGCCGGCGCCGGTATCTCTGGGCCCGCGCCGCCGTGGCGGAGGATGGGCTGGTCGTCGAACCGCTGCGCGTCCAGAGCACCGCGACCCTGCGCTCCATCAGCGATGCCAATGCGCTCATCCGAATCGAGCCCGAGACCGCCGCGCTGGCTCCCGGCGACCAGGTCTGGATTCGATCTCTCTCGGACCCGGAGACGGGCGAGGCGGCCGGGCAGCGCATTCCGGTCCTCGCCGTGGTGGGCGCGAAGGAGGCGGGGAAGACGGCGCTGATCGAACACCTCCTCCCGGAATTCGCTCGCCGTGGCTATCGGGTGGGGGTCATCAAACACGACCCCCACGGCTTTGAGGTCGACCGCGAAGGCACGGACACGTGGCGCGCGGCCGCGGCCGGCGCGGAGGCGGTGGCGATTGCGGGACCGGGGAAGGTCGCCGTGATCCTCCGCCCGGCGGGTGAGGTGCCGCTGGCCGCTGTGGAAGCGCAGCTGCGCGGCGTCGATTTGATCCTGCTGGAAGGGTACAGTCAGGAACCCGTGCCGAAGGTGGAGGTGCAGCGACCCGGGATCACAATGGACAAACCAGCGCCGGCGGGTCCGCGCATTGCCGTGGTCGTGGCCACAGACGGGTCAGGCGGGGTGGTGAGGTTTGACAACATCCCGGAACTGGTGGACCGGATCGAGCGGGAACTCCGGCTTAGGCCGCCTCGACGGGGATCGGCCGGACGGCAGCCCTAGGACTTTTCGCCCCCACGCTCTCGGGCCAGGTAGTCCTCGACGAAGAGCAGGCCAGCCTCACCCGCGCGCCGCACGACACTCAACAGCTTGTCCATGCTGGAGACCTCCTCCAGTTGCTCTTCGACGAACCACTGGAGGAACTGCTGGGTCGTGTAGTCGTTCTCTTTAAGTGCGAGTTCCAGCAGGCCGTGGATCTGCTTCGTGACCTCCTGCTCCCACTTCAGGGAGAGTTGCACCGCCGCTTCCGCGCTGGCGATGCCGCTCTTCGGCGCGGCCACGGCCGGGATGGCGACCTTCGCCCCCGTGTCGATCAGATAGCGGACGAAGCGCATGGCGTGGTCGCGCTCCTCGTCCGCCTGGCGGTAGAAAAGCTTCGCCAGCTGGGGCAGGCTCTGCGCGTCGAAGTGGGTGGCGACGGCGATGTACTGCAGAAAAGCGCCGAACTCGCGGCCGATCTGCTCGTTGATGGCGGTGTTCATCTTCTGACTGATCAGCATGGGACCTCCTCAGGACACAACATGATCAGACGACCGGACAGGCCGCCAGGACACCGACTCGTTACCGTCTGCTGCGTTCTAAGGATAGCACCGGGAGCTCAGGCTCTCCATCCCTGCAGCACCCGGATGTAGTTGGCCCGCTCGAATGCGGCCGGATCGGGGCAGCGGGCCAGGCTCATGCTCCCCCGCATCTGCCGCAGGGAGGTGTACTCGTGTTCTTCCATCCAGGTGGACATCTCGTCGAGGACTGTGCGCAGGTAGCCGGGCCCTCGCCGCAGCAGAGCGGAGACCATCTGCACGGCATGGGCGCCGGCCATGATCGCCCTGATCGCGTCCAGGGCGGTGTGCACGCCGCCAGTCACCGCCAGCGAGCAGCGCACCTTTTCGGAGAGGATCGCCAGCCAGCGCAGCCGCAGCAGCAGCTCCGAACTGTCGGACAACTCCAGCCTCGGCGTGACCTCCAGCTGCTCGATGTCAATGTCCGGCTGGTAGAAGCGGTTGAAGAGGATCAGGGCGTCGGCGCCGGCGACGTCGAGTTCGGTGGCGAAGTGCGCCAGGGAGGAGAAGAAGGGAGACAGCTTCACCGCGACCGGGATACTCACGGTCTGCTTCACGGCGCGGAGGATGTCCAGCGTGCGCTGCTCCACCGTCGCCGCAGGCTCCTCCGGGTCCGTGGCCAGGTAGTAGACGTTCAGCTCCAGAGCGTCGGCGCCCGCCTCCTCCATGCGGCGGGCATATTCCACCCATCCCCCCGCCGTCGTCCCGTTGAGCGAGGCAATGACGGGGATGTGTACTGCCTTCTTGATAAGCCCGATCTGCGCCAGGTACTGCTCCGGACCCAGCGCGAACTCGCCGGGGCGCGGAAAGTAGGAAAGGGCCTCGCCGAACGACTCGGCGTGGACGTCCATGTGGTAGATAGTCGCCCACTGCTCTTGGAGGATCTGCTCCTCGAAGAGCGAGTGCATCACGATGGCGGCCGCGCCCGCCTCCTCCAGCCGCTGCACCGTGTCCAGGTTGTCCACCATCGGCGAGGCGCCCGGCATCAGCGGGTGGGGCAGCCGGAATCCCAGGTACGTCGTGGAGAGGTCCATGACGCCGCCCATCACTCGTCCGCCGCGTCGGTCGACGCCGCATTCGATGGCGCCGTTGCCGCAGGGGCGGGTGCCGCCTTCCCGCCGTT
>CAYHPT010000152.1:0-4025 GCA_964358435.1 uncultured bacterium
CGAGCACAGCGGCATCGAGCCCGACATCATGGTCGCCGGCAAGTCCATCGCCGCGGGGCTGCCCCTCTCCGCCGTCATTGCGCGCAAGACGATCCTGGAGCGCGTGCCCGCCAACGCCATCGGCGGGACCTACGTGGGCAATCCGGTGGCCTGCGCTGCGGCCCTGGCGGTGCTCGACGTCATCACCGAGGAACGGCTCGTCGAGCGTGCCGTCTGGCTGGGGCAGGTGCTGCGGCAGCGCTTTGAGACCTTCGCCCGCCGCTTCCCGCTGATCGGCGACGTCCGCGGTCTGGGCGCGATGATGGCCCTCGAACTGGTCCGGGACCGCGCCACGAAAGAGCCGGCTCCCGAGGAAACGGAGGCGGTGGTCGCCCACGCCTTGTCCGAGGGCGTGCTGCTGCTGCGCGCCGGCGTCTACCGCAACGTCATCCGTATCCTGGCCCCGCTGGTGATCACGGAGGAGGATCTGGAGATGGCCCTCGCCGTGATCGAGCGGGCCATCGCGGTCGCCCAGACCCGCGGGCGCCGGGTGCGGGCGCGGGCCGCCGGGAAATGAGCATCCACATGTCGTGCATTCGACGGGTCGTCGATGCGCGTACATATGGATGCAGCAAGAAAGGGAGCAGGACCTTGCAGGAGTGCAATGGACCCACCGCAGGGGGTGACCGATGAGCGTGATTTTTCTCAACGGCGAGTTCGTCGCCAGGGACAGCGCCCGCGTCTCCGTCTTCGACCACGGGTACCTCTACGGCGACGGGATTTTCGAAGGGATCCGCGCCTACAATGGGCGGGTCTTCCGGCTGGACGAGCACCTGGACCGCCTCTACGAGTCGGCCCGCACGATCATGCTGCAGATCCCGCTCACTAAGGTGCAGATGCGGGAGGCGGTGCTGGAGACGCTGCGGCGCAACGGTCTGCACGAAGGCTACATCCGCCTGGTCATCTCCCGCGGCCCCGGCGACCTGGGCCTCGACCCGCGGAAGTGCCCCCAGGCCACCGTGGTGGTCATCGCCGAGAATATCCAGCTCTACCCCCAGGAGGCCTACACGCGGGGGCTGCGCGCCATCACGACGACCACCCGCAAGATCCGTCCGGACATGCTCAGCCCGCAGGTCAAGTCGCTGAACTACCTCGGCAACATCCTGGCGCGCATCGAGGTCAACCAGGCGGGAGCGGACGAGGGGATCATGCTCAACGCCGAGGGCTATGTCACCGAGTGCACCGCGGACAACATCTTCATCGTCTGCGGGGGTGAACTGTGGACGCCTCCGGCCTTCCTGGGGACCCTTAAGGGCATCACGCGGGATACCGTGCTCGAACTGGCCCGCGCCCGGGAGATCCGCGCGCAGGAGCGCGTCTTCACCATGCACGACGTCTACACCGCCGACGAGTGCTTCCTCACGGGGACTGCGGCAGAGGTAGTGCCGGTGGTGGAGGTGGACGGCCGGGCCATCGGCGACGGACGCCCCGGAGCGGTGACGAAGCGCCTCAACGAGGCCTTCCGCGAACTGGCGCAGGCGGAGGGTGCGCCGATCTACCTGCAGGAGACCCCCGCCGGGACGAAGCACGAGGCCGCCTGAACGACGCGCCGGGTAGATTGCCACACGGGGACGGCTCCGGAGCGGACCGCCCCCGTTCAATTCTCACCCCCCATCCGCCTTGACAGGTTCGTCCGCCGTCGGTGAATCCTCGCACATCGCCGTATGGTGCGGGGCGGCATCGGGTCTCCACCCGATGGTCGCCGCCGGGGACTGGTGCGATTCTGAAATTGAGGGGCGTGCGGCCCCGCTTTGCCCACGGGCCGGCCCAGCCGTTCCCGCGGGCAGGGCAGCGGAGGGGGGAGGAGCATGGACTGCCGGGGACGCCTGGAGCGCTGGTTCCGGGACGAGCGGGTGACCTATGAACTGAAGCAGCATCCGGAGGCCTTCACCGCGCAGCACGTGGCGGCCACCGAGCACGTCAGCGGGTACTGGGTGGCGAAGATCGTCATGGCGGTCTCTGACGGGATGCTGGTGATGCTCGTGCTGCCCGCGCCGTTCCGGGTGGATCTGGTCCGGCTGAAGGAGGCGCTGGGCGCGGGGGTCGTCCGTCTCGCCCGGGAGGACGAGTTCGCCAACCTCTTTCCGGACTGTGAGGTGGGCGCGATGCCGCCCTTCGGCAACCTCTACGGGGTGCCGGTCTACGTCGACGCCGCGCTGGCGAAGGATCCGTTCGTCGTCTTCAACGCGGGCAGCCACCGCGAGACGTTGACCATCGCCTACGCGGACTTCGAGCGACTGGCCCACCCCCAGGTGGCCGACTTCGCCGTCTCGCCGAAGGCCGCCTGAGGCGCTGAGGCCGGGGCGGCGAATGATCCAGGCAAGAGGTCGGCGGACCGTGGACCGCCGCGTGCTGCGGCATACGCTGCTGGCGCTTTCCAAGAGCGGAACGGCGCGGCGTCTCGTCACGCAGTCGCGGCTCTTCCGCCCCGCGGTGCGCCGCTTCATCGCCGGCGATACGCTCGACGAGGCACTGCCCGTGGTCGCGGCTCTGAACGCCCGGGGCCTCCTGGCCACAATGGATCTACTCGGGGAGGCCACGGTCACCGAGGCCGACGCGCGGGCGGCGGCGCGCGCCTACGCCGAGGTCCTGGCGGTGATCGCGGAGAGCGGGTTGCCGACCAACGTTTCCTTGAAACTCTCCCAGCTGGGACTGGACGTCGCTCTTGACCTCGCCGAGGAACTGCTGGGCGACATCGCGCGGCGGGCGGCGGAGTTCGGGAACTTCGTCCGCGTGGACATGGAAGACAGCACCCGCCTGCCCGCGACCCTGGAGGTCTTCGACCGGGTGTGGGAGGGCGGGCGGCACAACGTCGGCATCGTGCTGCAGGCCTACCTCTACCGCACCCCCGCGGACGTGGAGCGCTATGTCGCCCGGGGCGTGAACGTCCGCCTCTGCAAAGGCGCCTACGACGAGCCGCCGGCGGTCGCCTTTCCACACAAGCCCGACGTGGACCGGCAGTTTGCCCGCCTGACGGAGCGCCTCCTCACCGGGGGCGCGTACACGGCCATCGCCACGCACGATGAGTCCCTCATCGCCTACGCCAAGGCGGTCGCCGCCGCGCATGCGATCCCGCCCACGCGGTTTGAGTTCCAGATGCTGCACGGCATCCGCCGCGACCTACAGGAGGCGCTGGCGCAGCAGGGCTACCGCGTGCGCATCTATGTGCCCTTCGGCCTGCACTGGTATCCTTACTTTATGCGCCGCCTGGCGGAGCGGCCCGCGAACGTGCTCTTCCTGGCGCGAAATCTGATCCGCCGCTGACGTTCGGCGGCAGTCCGGACACCGATGCGATCGGACGGGCACACAGGGGACACGGGCACCGTCTCTGCCGCCGTTGAGGTGCTGGAAGGCCGCAGCGCCCGGCGCGGTCTGGCCCGCATTCTGCCGTTCCTCGGCCCGGCGTTCGTCGCCAGCGTCGCCTACATCGACCCGGGCAACTTCGCTACCAACATCCAGGGCGGCGCGCAGTTCGGCTACCTGCTGCTCTGGGTGATCGTCGCCAGCAACCTCACGGCGATGCTGGTGCAGGCCCTTTCGGCGAAATTAGGCATCGCCACCGGGCGCAACCTGGCGGAGGTCTGCCGCGATCAGTTCTCCCGCCCCGTGGTCTGGGGGATGTGGGTGATCAGTGAACTGGTGGCGATGGCCACCGACCTGGCGGAGTTCCTCGGCGCGGCGCTGGGCTTCTACCTGCTGCTGCGCATCCCGCTACTGGTGGCCGCGTTCCTCACCGGGATCGTGACGCTGATCATCCTGGCCTTGGAGCGCCGTGGCTTCCGCCCCATTGAGGCCGTCATCACGGGATTTGTCGGCGTCATCGCGATCAGCTACATGATTGAGACTATCCTTGACCGCCCGGACTGGCTCTCCGTGGCGCGCTCCGCGGTCGTCCCCGGCTTCGCCGGTACGGAGTCGATTCTGATTGCCACCGGAATCCTCGGCGCCACCGTCATGCCGCCCGTCGTCTTCCTGCACTCGGCGCT
>CAYHPT010000153.1:0-3990 GCA_964358435.1 uncultured bacterium
AGCAACGCGCGCAGAAACGCGCGGCCGGGCCTACTCTTCGTCGCCGCGCGTGACCTCTCCCCGCGGCTCCGGGGATTCAGGCTCCGGGGATTCGGCGGGCGTCTCCGCCGTCTCCGTCTTCGGCCGCTCCACGACCTGGCGTAGCAGTTCGCCGGCCAGGTCACCGATGGTGACGCGGCCCGCGTCCTCCTGGCTCTGCATGTATTCGCGAACCCGCTTGCGCTCGCGCTCCCGTGCCGCCCGCCGCAGGCTGACGATCATCCGCCGCTCCTCGGCACGGATCTCGGTGATGATCGCCTCCACCGCTAGCCCGGGCTGCACCACCTCTTCCACCTTCCCGACCCGCTTGTCCGCGAGTTCGGAGATGGGGATGAAGGCGTCGATCTCCCGATCGCGCAGGCGCATGAACGCGCCGGAGGGCACCAGGCGCACGATCTTACCGCGCACCAGGTCGCCGACGCTGTAGCGGTCCGGCACCTCTTGCCAGGGATCGTCCAGCAGTTGTTTCAAGCCGAGCGAGATCTTCCCCGCCTCCCGGTCGACACGCAGCACCATCAGGCGTAGCCGCTGGTTGCGGCGGACGACCTCGGAGGGGTGCTTGACGTACATCCAGGCCATCTCGCTGATGGGCAGCAGTCCGTCCACGCCGCCCAGGTCCACGAAGGCGCCGAAGTCGGTGATGCGCTTCACCGTCCCCTCGACGACCTGCCCCTCCTCCAGCGTGGTAAAGAGCGACTCCTTGCGGTGGTGCCGCTCTTCTTCCGCGGCGAGCCGGTGCGAGAGGATGACACGCGCCTTGGGGCGGTCCACCTCGATGATCTTCAGGGGCAGGGACTGGCCGACGAACCACTCGAAGCGGCGCCCCTTGGCCTGGCTGAGGTCCACGTGCGACCCCGGGACGAAGCCGCGCACGCCCAGGTCGACGACGAGTCCGCCCTTCACCTTGTCCACGACCATGGCGTGGATGATCTTGCCGGTCTGATGCGCTTCGATGATCCGCTCCCAGGCCCGGTGGAAGTCGGCCCGCTTCTTGCTGAGGAGGATGCTCCCCTCCTCTCCCTCTAGCCGCATGACCATGACGTCGATGCGGTCGCCCACGTTGAGTTGCTCGGTACCCTCGCCGCGGCGCGCCAGTTCCTTCGACGGGATCAGGCCCTCGGACTTGGCGCCCACGTCCACGAGGACACCCTCGTTGTCCACCCGCACCACGGTGCCTTTGACGATCTGCCGTTCCTGCAGGGTGGTGATCGCCTCTGCCAGGTTGACGCCTTCCCGCTGTTCCTCATCCGGCCGAGACTGCTCCGCCATCGGTCCACCCACCTTTCGCCTGCCGACGGCTGCCTGACCCGCCGCCGGACACCGATCGCTTTTGACGCCTCTAACAGGGACGGCTAACGGTATTCGCCGCCCCCGGGGTGTTTCCTTTCCTCCGGGGATGGTCAGGAACGCCGCAGGACGCGGGCTTTGGGCACTTAAATGCGCCAGTAGTTGAGGGCAATGCTGCGGGCCCGCCGGACGCGGTCGCGGATGACCGCGTAGGGTGCCTCCTCAAACCGGTGGTCAGGGAAGGGTATGCGGGCGGAGCGCTGCGTCAGCACCTCGAGGGTGGCCACGACCGAGGTGGAGAGGCCGGGCAGATCGTAGCCGCCCTCCAGGACCGCGGCGAAGCGGCCCTCGACGCGCTGGATCGCCTGTACCGCCAGGTCGGCCAGCGTGCGGAACCCCGCGGCGGTGACCAGCATGCCGCTCAATGGGTCGGCGAAGTGGGCGTCGTAGCCGGCGGAGACGAGCAGGAGTTCGGGGCGATGCGCCTGGACCAGCGGGACGACCACCTCTTCAAAGATCAGCCGGTATCCCTCGTCACCGGTCTCCGCCGGCAGCGGGATGTTCAGCGTGAAGCCCTCCCCCTCGCCCGCGCCAGCCTCGTCCCAGTGACCGGTGCCCGGATACCAGTTCTCCTGGTGGGTGGAGATGTAGAGCACCGTCGGATCGCGATAGAACATCGCCTGCGTCCCGTTGCCGTGGTGCGCGTCCCAGTCGAGGATGAGGATGCGGCGCCGGCCGTGGCGGTCGCGCGCGGCTGTGGCCGCGACCGCCACGTTGTTGAACAGGCAGAACCCCATGCCCCGATCGGGGAGCGCATGGTGTCCGGGCGGCCGCAGCAGGGCGAAGGCGGCAGACGCCCGTCCGCCCAGCACCTCGTCCACGGCGCACACCGCGCCGCCCGCGGCGGCCAGCGCCACGTCGAAGGACGGCGGCGAGACGAAGGTGTCCGGATCGAGGAAGCCTCCGCCCTCGCGGGCGACGCGCGCCACCGCCTCGATGTATTCAGGGTGGTGCACCGCCTCCAGCAAATCGCGCGCCACGGGCGCGACGTCCTCGGTCTGCCCCAGCACCTCGTCCAGCCCGCTCTGCCGGATCGCGTCCAGAACAGCGGTCAGGCGCTCGGGGCGCTCGGGATGGTCGGGCGGATTCTGATGGCGGAGGAAAGCCGGACTGGTGACCAGCAGGACGTCGGGCACGGTGCCCGTGCTATGAGGCCAGCGCGCGCGCCGCGGCCTGGCGGAGGCGGCCGATCGACGCCTCGATGCCTCCCGCGCCGGCAAACACCGCGGAGGCGGTCACCAGGATGCGGGCCCCGGCGGCGGCCGCGGGTCCGGCCGTGGTCTCGTGAATGCCGCCGTCCACGGCGAGCGTGATCGGCCGGCCCGCCTCCTGCCCTATCGCGCGGAGGCGGCGCAACTTCTCCAGCGCCTCCGGGATGAACTGCTGTCCCGCATACCCGGGGTTCACGCTCATCACCAGGATGCCGTCCGCTGCGGAGAGCGCCCAGGCCACCGCCTCCGGCGGCGTCGCGGGGTTGAGGGCGATCACCGGCGCGACGCCGCGCGAGCGCAGATGCGCCAGCAGGCGGTGCAGGTGGCGCGTCGCCTCCACGTGCACGGCGATGCGCGCCGCCCCCGCGTCGATGAAGGCATCCACCTGCCGTTCCGGCTCCACCACCATCAGGTGGACGTCGAAGGGCAGTCGCGTCACCCGCCGCAGGCTCTCCATGACCACCGGGCCCATGGTGATCGGCGGGACGAAGCGGCCGTCCATCACGTCCACGTGGATCAGGTCGGCTCCGCCGCGTTCGGCGGCGGCGACCTGCTCACCGAGATGCGCGAAGTCGGCGGCCAGGATACTGGCGGCGATCTGGATGGAATCGCTCAGGGGCGGACCTCCTGGACCAGCGTATTGTCGACGTAGACCTGGATGATGGTGTAGCCGCGGCTCAGGACGACAATGTCTACCTGGTCGCCGGGGTCGTGCTGCTTCTCGTAGATGGTGCGCACGCCGGCCTCGTCGATGACGACCACGCGCACCCGCTGCCCCGCTTCCCCTTCCGGGACGACGACGTGGACGACGGTGCGCAGTTGCCCGCGGGCGCGGTCCTCCGCGCCGCGGGGCGTGGGTTTTGGCGCGGGGGTGGCGCGGCGTTCCACCGTCACCACCGGCGCCTCGGGGGGCCGCCCTTCCGTGCCCGGGCGGACGCTCACCGTGAGGACCACTTCCGTCTCCGCGGGCCGGATCTTCCGGCCCGGATCCGGCGACTGATCGACGACCGTCCCCGGTTCCAGGTCGGGGCTGACGGCGCTGCGCACCTGCCGCACGATGAGGCCCAGTTCCTCCAGGCGGCGCCGCGCCTCCTCCAGGGGGCGCCCCACCAGCACCGGCATCTCTACTAGCTCCGGGCCCCGGCTCACCAGCAGGGTGAGAGCGCTGCCGCGGGGGATGCGCGTGCCGGCCGGCGGATCCTGCGAGATGATCAGGCCGGGCTTCACCGTATCGTCGAAGCGTTCGTTCATCTGGCCGATCTGCAGGCGGGCGCCCTCCACCACCAGCCGGGCCTGCGGGAGCGGCTGCCCCACCAGGTCCGGCACGGCGATCATCTCCTGCCCCAGGCTGACCGCGACGTTGATGACGCGGCCCGCCTTCACGCGCTTGCCG
>CAYHPT010000154.1:0-3969 GCA_964358435.1 uncultured bacterium
ACCGAGACCCCTGCCGCGGCCAGCCCGCCCAGGGCCGCCGCCGCCGCCGCTCGCGCCCCCGTAGCGAACGTGCGGCGTCCTTCGAACGTCCCCAGACGCCGGCGCAGCAGCCAGAGCAGCAGCGCCGCGTTGGTCACGTTCACGATGGACGTGGCCAGGGCGATCCCGGTCGCCCCCAGCGGGCGCATCAGCAGAAACGCCAGCCCGGCGTTGAACAGGATCATGCCGCCCCCGACCTTGACCGGGGTGGCCATGTCCTGGAGGGCATAGAACGCGCGCGTGATGATGTAGTACGCGGCCACGGCCCCCAACCCCAGAGTGTACCCGCGCAGCGCGGCGGCCACGGCAGCGGTCGCGCTGGACGTAAACTCGCCCCGCTGGAAGAGCAGACGCACGAGGGGGTCGGCGAGCGCGAGCACCAGTGCCAGCACCGGCAGGATCAGGACCAACACCAGGCGCAGACCAAAGGCCGTGGTGGCGCGCAGGCCGGCCGAATCCTGCCCGGCCGCCTGCCGGGCCAGCGTGGGGAAGACGGCCGTCGCGATGGAGACGGCGATGATGCCCACCGGCGCCTGCATCACCTCGTAGGCGTAATCCAGTACCGCGACCGCGTTGACACCCGGTCCGGGTGGCAGGAACGAGGCGAAGAAGCGGGAGACGTAGGCGTTGACCTCCAGCACGGCCAGTCCCAGCATCGCCGGCACGGCCAGCCGCACGAATTTGCCCACGGCGGGATCGCGCAAGTGGAGCAGCGGCCGATAGCGGAAGCCCGCCCGGCGCATCGCCGGCCACTGCACGGCGAACTGCGCCGCCGTGCCGCCGACCCAGGCGATGGCCAGCCCCGTGATGCCGATGCGCGGGCCCAGCCAGAGCGTCCCGCCGATGATCACCAGGTTGAACAGCAGCGGGGCGAGCGCCGGCACGGTGAACTGCTGGTGCGCCTGGAGGAACCCGGCAGCGTAAGTCGCCAGCGCCAGGAAGAGCATGGCGATGAAGATGATGCGGGTGAGATCGATGGCCAGCGGGACCAGACCCTGCGCCGCAAACCCCGGCGCCGCGAGACGCACCAGCCACGGCGCCAGCACCTCGCCGAGGAGCACCATCGCCGCGCCCAGCAGGAGGATCAGGTTGAAGAAGATGGCGGTGACGCGCTCGGTCTCCGCCCGGTCGCCCCGGGTCAGGTATTCGGTGATCGTGGGGATGAAGACGATGCTGAGGGTCCCGCCGAGCAGCAGCCGCTGGAAGAAGAACGGCAGGTAGTAGCCGATAACGTAGGCGGCCTTCTCGTTGGAGGCACCGAAGAGTGCGGCGGCGACGATCTCGCGTACCAGGCCCAGCAGACGGCTGGCCACGGTGGCCGCCGCTATCAGCGTGGCGGCGCGGGCGAGACGGTGCGCGGTACTGGGCTGGTCGATGATGTTTGCTCCATCGGGCCGGGCCGCGGGCCTGCCGCTGGCGCCGGAGTTCTATTCAATGGTAGAATTACCGTCCGTGTGATGCCAGCGGTTTCCGCTGAAGAACGAGGTGCAGGGTGGCGAAGCGAATCAAGTCAGGACTGAAGCGACTCCGGCAGTCGGCGCGGCGCCGGGTGCGCAACCAGACCGTCCGCTCGCGGGTCCGGACGCTGGCGAAGCAGGGCGCGGGCGGCAGCGACACCGACCTGCTGGTGGCGATCAAGGCGATCGACAAGGCCGCGGCCAAGGGGGTCATCCACAAGAACACCGCGGCGCGAAAGAAGTCCCGGCTCGTCCGCCGGCATCGCCGCGCCTCCTCTCAGGCCTCCTAGCCCGATCCACTCGATCGGCGCGCCGTCCCGCTAGCGGACGTTTCCGGCCGCGGGGCGGGATGCGGCCGGACTGCCGCACAACCGCACGACCAGCGTCTCCAGGGCCAGCTCCGGCTGGCCCGTAGACTTGATGGCCCGGTCCGTCTCCTCCAACTGCACGAAGATCTCGGGAAAGTCGGACGCCCGGTAGTGGCGGGCGCCGGCCAGCAGTTTGCGGGCCGCGTAGGGGTGGACGCCGATGGCCGCGGCCAGGGCGGCTTCCGTGCGCGCGCTGCTGGCAACCGTGCGCGCCAGGCGACGATACTGCCCCGCCATCATCCCCAGCACCGGCAGGGGGTGTTCGGTCTGCAGCAGAGACTCCAGCGCCTGGAGCGCCTTGCGGGCGTTGCGTTCGCCGATGGCGTCCGTCAGCGCGAAGACGGAGGTCTCCGTCAGGCGGCTGGCGACCGCCTCCACGTCTTCCACCGTAATCTCCCCGCGGTCGCCGACATAGGCGGCGAGCTTCTCCACCTCCAGCCCCAGCGTGCGCAGGCCGGTGCCGACGAGCGTGACCAGTTCCCCTGCCGCCTCCGGCCGGATGCGCTTGCCCAGCCGGGCGGCGTAGCCCTCCGCCCACGTGGGGGCCTCACGCGCGCTCCGCGGGTCGCAGGGGTGGACGGTCCCCTGCTTCTGAAATGCCTTGAAGAGCCGGCTGCGCCGGTCCAGGGTGCGGGCGGTGAAGATCGCGACGGTTGGCGGCAGGCCGCGGTTCAGGTACTCTTCGATGATCCGCTGCTCGTCGGCGGAGAGTTCGTCGAGGTTCTTCACCAGGACCACCCGCCGGTCCCCGAAGAACGGCAGCGTGTCCAGCCGGGTGGTGATCTCCCCTGCCGGGATCGCTGTCGCGTCCACGACGTCGAAATTGAGGTCGCGGTTCTCGCGCGGAAGCGCCGCGTCGATGAGGGCGCGCACCCCCTCTTCCATGAGGAGATCCTCTTCCCCGACGAACAGGTGCAGGCTGCTCACCGATGTCCCCCGTGGCGCAGGTGATCGATCAGCGCAGCCACCTCTTCGGGATCGGCCTGCCCCTCTACCTCCAGATCCACCCGCACGAGCGCCCCCGCGCGCGTCCCGGGAGGGAGCCTTCCAGCGGGGAGGTAGGCCCGTCCTCCCTCTTCCAGCAGGATCACCGCCATGCCGTCTTCGAGGCGATCAATGATGCCGCGCATCATGGTACCGTCCATCTCTACCTCACCGCGGCGACTGCCGGAGTGCGCATCGTCTCCGCGCTGAGCCGGCGGCCGTCGGTGCGCAGGATCACCGCGCCGTCCCGGTCGGTGCGGTAGACCCGGATCCCCCGCTGCTCGAGTGCGCGCAGCGTCTGGCCGTGCGGGTGGCCGAAGAGGTTTCCCCGCCCTACGGAGATCACCGCGACCGCCGGACGGACCTCGGCGAGAAACAGTGGCGTCGTCGAGGTGCGGCTGCCGTGGTGGGCGACTTTGAGCACCGTACTCTCCAGGGCCGTTCCACTGCGCACCAGCAGCGCCTCCGTCTCCGCTTCGATGTCTCCCGTGAACAGCAGGCTGATCAAGCCGAACTCCACCCGCGCCACGACGGAGCGGGCGTTCACCGCGTCCTCCGGATCCGCGCTCCCCTCTTCCCCGTCGGGCGGCCAGAGCACCTGCGCGGCCGCGCCGCCGCCGAGATCGATCCGCTGCCCCCGCCGGGCCAGCGCGTAGGCGATCCGGCGCTGCCTGACCAGGTCCAGGAACCGCACATAGGAGGGACTCGGGTGGGGCACCCCGGGGTCGACCACCAGATCGACGCTGAAGTTCTGCAGCACCGCGGGCAGTCCTCCCACGTGGTCCTCGTGGGCGTGCGAAAGCAGCACGACGCTGAGGCGGCGCACGCCCAGCCGCCGCAGCGCCGGAACGACGCGACGTTGGCCGATGTCCGTGCGGTCGGACCGGGGCGCGTCGCTCCCGTCGGTGCTCGCAGTCCTTTGGACTCGTCCCGGGATCTCCACCTCGCCGCCCCCGTCCACGAGCATCGTCCGCCCGGTGGGCCCACGCACCAGGATGGCCTCCCCCTCGCCGGGGACATGAGTGCACACCGGCTCCACCCAGACCTCTCTCCCGTCCGCCGCTTTGACGGCGAGGTCGGTGGTGGGTCCGGGGCGCCGTCGGACCGCCCGCATGAGCGTC
>CAYHPT010000155.1:0-2071 GCA_964358435.1 uncultured bacterium
CGTGATGCAGGCCCGCTGGGGCACCCACGGCGATCACCCCATCATCGTCCTCGCGCCCGCGTCCGCACGCGAGGTGTTTGAGCAGACGGTGGCGGCCTTCGCCCACGCGGAGCGGTTCCGCACACCGGTCATCCTGCTCTACGACGAGGTGATCGCTCACCTGCGGGAGCGAGTCGATCTGCCCGAGCGCGTGCCGGTGGTCGTGCGCCCGGCGCCCGGCCCGGGGCCGTATCGGCCCTACGCGGCGGCGAACGGTGAAGTGGCCCCGCTGGCCGCGTTCGGTGATGGCCACCGCTTTCACGTCACCGGATTGGCGCACGACGACCGCGGCTTTCCCGCGCAGGATCCTGCGGCCGTGGCCGCCATGCATCACCGGCTGCAGCAGAAGCGCCTGGTCCATCGCGACGAGATCGTCCGCTGCGAGACGTGGCTGATGGATGATGCCGAGATCGCCGTGGTGGCCTTCGGTATCGTGGCCCGCGCGGCCCGGGCGGCGGTGCGGCAGGCCCGACGGCAGGGGATCCGGGCCGGACTGCTCCGGCCGACAACCCTGTGGCCCTTCCCCGATGAGGAGGTGCGGGCGGCCGCGGCCGGGGTGCACACCTTCATCGTGGCCGAGATGAACCTGGGGCAACTGATCCTGGAGGTCGAGCGGGCGGCCCGCGGCGCTGCGGAGGTCGTGGGGTGTCTGCGCGCCGACGGCGAGCCGATCACCCCCGCGGAGATCCTGGAGACGTTCGCCGCCGTTCCGTCGCGGAGGTAGGCCCGTGGAGATCCGGCACTACCTGCGGTCCGAGATGATGCCCCACCTGCTCTGCCCGGGGTGCGGTCACGGCATCGTGCTGCAGGCACTCTTGCGGGCGATCGCCAGCCTGGAACTGGACCGCGATCGCGTCGCCGTCGTGGCGGGCATTGGCTGCAGCAGCCGGCTCGCCGGCTACGTCGATTTCTGCACCCTGCACGCGACCCACGGCCGCGCCCCCGCCTTCGCCACGGGTCTGAAGCTGGCGCGGCCCGAGCTCACGGTGATCGTGATCACCGGCGACGGCGACGGGCTCGCCATTGGCGGCAACCACCTGATCCACGCCGCCCGGCGGAACATCGGGCTGCTCTGCCTCCTCTTCAATAACGCCATCTACGGGATGACCGGTGGACAGGTGGCGCCCACCACGCCGCTGGGACGCCGGGGGACCACCGCGCCGTTTGGCAGCGTGGAGCCGCCATTCGATGCCTGCCGGCTGATGACCGCCGCCGGCGCCACGTTCGTGGCCCGCGGGCTTTCCTACGAGCCGGGGCCGCTGCAGGCGCTCTGCGAGGAAGGTCTGCGCCACGAGGGCTTCGCCTTCCTCGAGGTGATTTCGGACTGCCCGGAGTTCTACGGCCGCTACAATCGGTTGGGGCGCGGGCCGGAAATGATCCAGGCCCAGAAGCGGCACACCGCCGCGGTCGGACCGCTGCTGGCGCGCAAAGCGGCGTTGGGCCCCACCGCGCTGCCGGAGGTGCCCACTGAGCTGCGCACCGGCGTGCTGCACCGCGAGGTGCGGCCGGAATTCGCCCGGGTGATCCGGGCGGGCACGGAAGCGGGCGCCCAGTGATCGCCATCCGCCTCGCCGGCAGCGGTGGGCAGGGCATTCAACTGGCGGCCGTGGTCCTGGCGGAAGCGGCGATGCGCGGCGGGTGGAACGTCGCCTGCACGCACAGCTACGGACCAGAATCGCGCGGCGGCGCCAGCCGTGCCGACGTCGTCATCAGCCGGACGGAGATCGACTACCCGCGGGCCGAGCGGCCCGACATCCTGATCGTCTTGTCACGGGAAGCGTACCAGCGCTTCAGCGGTGATCTCCGACCCGGCGGGACGCTCATCGGCGACGACGCCATCCTCACCGGCGATCCACCCGCCGGTCTGACGACCTACGCGCTGCCCATCGCGGCCACCGCGCGGGACCTGGGGAGTGCGCTGGCGGCCAACGTGGTCGCGCTGGGCGTCCTCTGCGCAGTGACCGAGATCATCGACCGCGATGCCTTCAGCGAGGCACTCGCCGCGCACCGGCGGGGGCAGGACGCGCGGAAC
>CAYHPT010000155.1:2081-3969 GCA_964358435.1 uncultured bacterium
CCGGCCCCGCCCGGGGGGGGGGGCGGGGGGGGGGTTGGGGGGGGGGGGGCGGGGGGGGGGCCCCGGGGGCGGGGGGGGGGGGGCCGGGCCCGCGCCGGTGGGATCGGGAGGGCCGCCGTGATGGCCGGTCACGCCCTCCCCGCCGGAGAGGCCGGAACCCGGGCGCGCATCCTCCGCGCGGCCGCGGCGCTGTTTCACGCCCGCGGATTCGAAGGCACCAGCATGAATCAGATTGCGGCCGCGGTGGGGATTCAGAAGAGCAGCCTCTACCACCACTTCCACAGCAAGGATGAACTCCTCTTCGACATCTTGCGGCACACGGTCGACCTGGCCATCGGCGGCCTACAGTCGATCGTCGCCGCCGACCTCTCCGCGGCGCAGCGCCTGCGGCTGGCCGTGCGGCATCACGTGATCAACCTGGTCGAGGATCTGGACAACGTGGCCTGCTTCATCGAAGAGAGCAAAGCGCTGGGCCCGCGCCACCGGGAGGCCTACATCGTCCGGCGTGACGCCTACGAGCGCTGCTTCCGGGAGATCATCGAGGAAGGTATCGCCCGGGGGGAGTTCCGTCCCACCGACGTTCGTCTCGCCGGATTTGCCGTGCTCGGCATGTGCAACTGGATCGTGCGGTGGTATCACCCGGACGGTCCGAACACCCCGGAGGAGGTGGCACGGCAGTTCGGGGACCTGGCTGTGGCCGCGCTGGCCGCCGGGCGCGAGGCCGCGGTGCCTCTGGGGGCCGCGGGCAGCACGGAGGGGCACCGGTGAGCATGGGCGCGCTGGAGGGGGTTCGGGTGCTCGACCTCTCGCAGGGCGCCGCCGGACCGATCTGCACACAGGTGTTGGGCGATCTGGGAGCGGACGTGGTCAAGGTGGAGCCGCCCGGTGGAGAATGGGGGCGGACCCTCGGCCCGCCGTTCGTCGCCGGCGTCGCGGCGGCGTTCCTGGGGATGAACCGGAACAAGCGGAGCATCGTGGTGGATCTGAAACGCCCCGGCGCGGCGGAGGTGATTCATCGCCTGGCGGTCGCATCCGACGTATTTGTGGAAAGCTTCCGTCCCGGCGTTACCGCCCGGCTCGGCGTCGACTACGACATGCTCGCCGCGGGCAACCCGGGGCTGGTCTACTGCGCGATCACGGCATTCGGCAGACGGGGACCGTGGCGGGACAAGCCCGGCGTGGACGGGATTATGCAGGCGATGAGCGGGTTGATGAGCGTCACGGGTACCGAGGACGGTCCGCCGGTCAAGGTGGGCGTCCCCGCTGCGGACATGGTGGGCGGGCACATGGCGGTGGAGGGGATCCTGGCCGCCCTCCTGGCGCGGCAGCGCACCGGTCGCGGGCAGCGGGTGGAGATAGCCCTCCTCGACGCCCTGCTGGCGTTTCAGGCGGTGCCGCTGTCCATGTTCCTGGCGTCGGGCGAGGTGCCCCTGCGCCTGGGCAGCGCCGCCCCCTACGCGGCTCCCAACGAGGCCTTCCCCACCCGTGACGGTTACATCATGGTGGCGGCCTACACTCCAGAGCGCTGGGGTCGGCTCTGCGCGGTACTGGGACGACCGGATCTGGAGCGCGACCCCCGGTTCGCCAGCGGCGCAGAGCGCGTCCGGCACCGCGCGGCGCTGGCCCAGGAACTGGCGGCGGTCTTTCCGCAGCGGACGACGGCGGAGTGGCTGGAGCGGCTGGAGGCCGCCGACATCCTCTGCGGCCCGCTGCTGGCCTATCCCGATCTGGTGACCCATCCGCAGGTGCAGGCGAACGAGATGATCGTGTCGTTTGATCACACCCAGATGGGAGGCGGCCGCGTCCCGGGTATCCCGCACAAGTTGCAGCACACACCCGGCACGCTGCGCCTGCCGCCCCCGCTCCCGGGGGAGCACACCGAGGCCGT
>CAYHPT010000156.1:0-3945 GCA_964358435.1 uncultured bacterium
GGTTCTGCCGACTGATCGCTCACAGGGGAATTATGGCGCACCGACCGAATGACAGGGAGATGTCTCGCCTGCTCGCCTATCGTCCGGCCAATGCACCCCACCGGCAGGGACGGTGGGCCCGGGGGCTCATCCACTTTCACACCCGCTTCTCCGACGGCTGGGCGACCGTGCGCCGCGCGGCCGAGATTGCGCAGGAGCACGGATACGACTTCCTTATCGTCACCGACCACATTCAGGACATCAAGCTCAAGCGGCACCGCAGCATCGACGAATACCTGGAGGCGTGCGCGCGGGCCGGCGACGCAGTGGGCATCCCGGTCATCCCCGGCGGGGAGTTCGAGGTGAATTGGACGGCGCCGGATGATCCGCCCCGGCCCGCCGACGGCTCGGAGGCGCACACGCTGGCGTTTGACATCGCCCCGCTGCGCGGCCAATTCGACTGGGCAGACAATGGGCTCAAGCCCTACGACTACTGGACGGACGAGCACCATCAGGCCGGCACCCTGGCGGCCGTGCTGCGGAAACTGCGCCAGGCGGGGCTGCCCGTCGCAGCGAGCCATCAATTTCAGCACAGCCCGCTGAGCCAGCGCCTCGGAGAACACACCGACTTCCGCTACGACCTGCGGCTGATCGGCCGCTGCACCCACCTCGACTTCTTCTACTCCGGCAGCGTGGACGTGCTCCACGAGCCGGAAGATCTGGAACTGGTCACGCAATACAAGTACGCTTTGGAGTACGCTCGTCCTGACCTCTTCGAGGAGGGGCAGTTCCCGACGGTCCCGGCGGCCGCGCAGGCGGTCGACCCGGGTCGGCGGCAGGCGATCTACACGAGCTGTGACTATCACGTCGGGCCGGAGGTCTTTCCCTGGCTGGATGCGCTGCTGCGCGTGCCCGCGGTGGGCACGACGCTGGCGCGCGGATTCCGGTTTCTGGCCGGCGCGATACTTTCCTCCTTCGGCAATCCCGAGACGGCCGTGTTTCCAGATTTCGCTGCGGAGCAACTAAGCCACGCGACCTACGTCCATGTCGGAGACGAGCCGATCACGCGCGAGAGCGTGCTGGCGGGTCTGGCCGCCGGCCGGACGGTCGTCACGCGCGGTGCGGCGGAGTTCGCTGGACTCGATCCCATTCCGAGTATCGTCGGGCCGGGAGCGGGCCATCCGGTGGAGATCCACCTGCAGCTTCCGGTGACGTGCTCCCCGCCCACGCGCCGGCCGCACCATGTCTTTGTCTACCGCGTGCGGGAGGAGCGTGCTCGATCGGCCTGGCCCTTCCCGCGGCGCGACGTGACGCTTGTGGCCCTCGTGGCGTTCCCCCCGAAGCCGGGCGATCAGGGGGCGGAGATGCACTTTCACTTCCGGGACCACGACCAGTTGGACCTGGCCCGGTTCCGGTACTGGTACCAGCTCTACATCCCGACGAAGTTCATCAGTTCACCGATCATTGTCGATCGGACCAGCGAGACCGCCTGAGACGAGGAGGGAGAGGATCGTGTCTGAGAACTGGCTGCAGCAGTCGGTGGCGGAAGCGATCGGCACGTTCGCCCTGATCTTCGTCGGTGTCCTCTCGATTTCGGCCGCCGGGATTGTCGGCGCGCCCGCTGGCCTGGCCACGCTGGCGTCGATCGGTCTGGCGCACGGGCTGACTATCGCGGTCATGGTGGCCGCGCTGGGCGCGATCTCCGGCGGGCACTTCAACCCCGCGGTGACCTGCGGGTTCGTCGTCACCGGCCGGATGAAGCCCGCGACCGGCCTCATGTACTGGATCGCCCAGTTGATCGGCGCCTCGGCGGCCGGCCTGCTGATTGCGGCGCTCTTCGGCGGCGGCCCGGTGGCCGGCGGCACGCCCGACCTCGGCCGCGGCGTCGGCACGGGCGCGGGCATTGTCGTCGAGGCGGTGGCGACGTTCTTCCTGGTGCTGGTGGTTTTCGGCACCTCGGTAGACGAGCGCGCGCCGGCTGCGGTGTTTCCCCTGGCGATCGGGCTGACCCTCGCCCTGGGCATCATGGCGGTGGGGCCGCTCACCGGCGGCGCGCTGAATCCGGCGCGCACCTTCGGCCCGGCGCTTGCCTCCGGGCACTGGAATAACCACCTAGTGTACTGGATCGGGCCGTTACTCGGTGGGGCGCTCGCCGCGATTATCGAGCACTTCTACCTGATGGAGCGGAAGCCGGCGCGGCGCCGCTGACCGCGGGCGGCGCCGCATCCCGCGCGTCACGGACCGACGGCAGTTCGTTGACGCCGGGAGGGGACTGACGCGTGATGCCGACCGTCAGCGTAGAGAAGGCATCATTTGCCTGGGACGGCGGGGCCGCCTCCGGATTCTGGCACCATCCCGCACGGGGCGCGACTTACCTGGTGCTCGGCCACGGCGCCGGCGGCAACCTGCATACGCCGTCGCTCGTGCGCTTTGCCGAGGCCGGTGTGGGCGCGGTGCGCTTCAACTTCCCCTCCGCCGAAGCCAAGCGCAAGGTCCCCGATCCACAGCCCCGTCTGGAGGCATGCTACCGCGCCGTGGCCCAGCAGGTGGCGACGCGCGCGACGCGGCTCTTCCTCGGCGGCCGCTCCATGGGTGGGCGCATCGCTGCGCACATCGTCGCCGACGGCTTCCCCGCCGCCGGCCTGATCTTTCTGGGATACCCGCTCCATCCGCCGGGTCGGCCCGAGCGCATCCGCGACACGCATCTGTTGCGCGTCACCGTGCCGATGCTCTTCCTGCAGGGATCGCGCGACCCGTTCGCCCGCCCGGATCTCCTGACGAAGACGGTGCGCAGACTCAAAACGGCGACGCTGCACGTGGTCGAGGAGGGTGACCACGGTCTGACCGTCCGCGGCCGGCCGCAGGCGGAGGTCATCGGGGACCTCGTGCACGTGGCCGTCGACTGGACCGCCGGCCTGCGCTGAGGACCGTCGCCGGGGGGTGCGATCAGAAAGGCACGACGGCGAAACATCCGCGGCCCGCGAGGGACGGCGGCGGCGGATCGGAGGACGATGACAGGGATGACGGTGGAGGAAGCAGTCTGCGACATGGTTCGGATGACGAAGAACGCCGGCAAGTGGAAACCCGGCGACCGCTTCTGGGTGCAGGTGCGGGCGTACACTGCGGACGCCGTGTTCCTGCGCTTTTTCAACATCGAGACCGCGGAGAAGTTCGATCGCGTCTATCCGCGGGGGGACACCCCCGGGGCTCCCGATGGGTAGGGCTGGCGCCCGGGGGCCCGGCCTGGCCATCTTGACGCTGCCCTGCCAATAGTTTAAGTTTCAACAAATGGCCATGCCGTTCAAGCAGACTGTCCCGGCGAAGCCGTCCCCCGAGCGGGGGGCGCGGAGCCCAGCCGTCCTGGCCTGGATCCACCTCCTGCGGGCCTATCTGAGAATCGACCGGCTGATCGAGCAGCGCCTCCGGTCGTTCGGCCTGACCCATCCGCAGTTCGGCCTGCTCAACCAGCTCAGCCGCTCCCACGGGCCGACGCAGCAGGAGTGCAGCCACGCGCTCTACATCGACAAGGCCAACCTGAGCGGCATCGTGGACCGGCTGAGCCGCACGGGGCTCGTGGATCGGATCCCCGACCCGGTGGACCGCCGCTACAACCGGATTTACCTGACGCCGCGGGGGCGGGACGTCCTGGCGGCGGCGCGGGCGGCGGTGGAGGCGCTGCTGCGCGAGGTGTTCGGCAGCCTTTCGGCCGAGGAGCAGGAGCGCCTCCATCATCTCCTGGGACGACTCCATCGGGGCCTCGAGTGAGAGCGTCCCCGGCGGCCTTTGTTTTTGGGAATACGGTTGCCATTTCAACTGTTGGAACGGGATACCCCCCGGAACGCTGAGCGGACCGCGTTGGGGATCAAGCGCCACCACACGGAGGGCTCGTGGTACTGATGGTCGGTCAACTCGTTATGGCCTTGCGCGACAGTTTCTCACCGCTGCAGTTGCGCAACTTCCGCATCT
>CAYHPT010000157.1:0-3933 GCA_964358435.1 uncultured bacterium
ATGCGCTGAACTGGTGGAATCCGGCGGGGCCGCTCACCGGCAAGACCGGCGCGGGGGTGATTGTCTGGCTCATCGCCTGGGCCGTCCTGGGCGCGCGCTACCGCGGGAAGACCGTGGACATGGGGCGGATCGTCTTGTGGTCCTGGATCCTGATCCTGCTCGGCCTGGCGCTGACCTTCCCGCCCGTGTTTGAACTCTTCGCCGAGTAGACCGAAAATCGGTCAGCCGCCCGATTCCGCCCCGCGGACCCCACGGCTAGGCTTGGACACAAGACTTTCCGATGTCCAGGCCGATGGTCCGTGTCCTGATTGTTGAACACTTCGCCACGACCGCCGCGGTCATCCGCACCCTGCTGGCGGACTCGACGCGCGTGACCATTGTCGGGGAAGCGGCGGACGCGCCCGGCGCCCTGTCGCTGCTGGAACAGCTACGCCCGGACGTCGTCATCCTGGACGGGGCGCTCGGTCACCGCGACGGCCATAGCCTGGTCCGGCAGATGAAAGAGACCCATCCGGGCGCCCGCCTCATCGTGCTGAGCGACCATCCGGAGTCCCTCTACAGCGAGGCGGCCGCCGCCTCAGGCGCCGACCGCCTCATCCTCAAAGTGGATCTGGTTAAGCAACTCCTGCCGGCCATCCGCGCCGTCGCACCCGACGCCGGTCCGGCGTAGCGTTACTTCTGCACAATCACCGCCGTCACCATCCCATGCATCCCCGCCGCCGACTCGGCGTGGGAGAGGATGTGGCAGTGCAGCGCCCACACGCCGGGCTGGTTCGCCCCGACCACGATGTCATAGCGCTCACCCGGAGCCACGTTCACCGTGTCCGCCGTGTAGGGCTGGGGCAGCCGGTGGCCGTCCTTGGCGATGACCAGTCCGGGCAGCCCGTGCAGGTGCATGGGGTGGATGATCTGCCCCTCGTTCATGTAGCGGATGCGGATACGCTGCCCCAGTTTCACCACGATCGGCGCCGTCGCGGGGAAGGACTTTCCGTTCAACGTGTAGCCCAGCGGCCCGTCGTTGACGATCAGCACCACGTCCGCCGCCACCCGCGGCTCTCGGCTCTTGTCGCGCGGCGCGACGATGAACGCGCCGAGCAGCCCCTTCGTGATCTGGTCGGCGCCGTTGTGCGAGTGGTACATGTGCGTGCCGACCGGCCGGGCGACGAACTCGTAGGTGAAGGTCTGGCCGGGCTTGACCGGCGGCTGCGTGATGAAGGGCACGCCGTCCATGGCATTGGGCGTGATCAGGCCGTGGAAGTGGATGGAGGTGCTCTCCGGCAGCTGGTTTCTCAGGACGACGCGCACGCGGTCGCCCTCGGTGACTCTGATCGTCGGGCCGGGGACGACGCCGTTGTAGGCGAAGGCGGTGCGCTTCACGCCCGGCTCCACCTCCCACCGCACCTCCCGCGCGGTGACCTCAAAGACCTTCACGCCTCCGACCAGTCTGGGCGGGAGCGGCTGCGCGCCCAGGCCGGCAGTCTTGGCCGGGAAGGCCTTCACCCGGACCTCGTGTGCCCGGTCCATCTCCTCGTGCGCGGCCGGCGCGGCGTGGATTGCGGCGGGCGCCGTCACCTGGGCGACCGTCGGCGTCCGGCCGAACCAGATCCCTCCGCCGAAGCCGAGCGCCACAGAGAGCCCCGCCACCGCTACCAGAATGACTGCCTTACGGGTCGGATGGCTCATGATCGTTCCCCCTTCTCCGTAATCGTGCCTCCGCGGCCGACCGCCGGCCGGTTCTGGTTGAGCCACGCGAAGGTCACGACGTCCAGTTCGCGGACCAGCACGTCCTGAATGTGCTGCCACACCGGGTGTACCGGGCAGATCCGGTCCAGGGCGCACTCGCCCCGCCGGATCAGGCAGCGGTTGAGGCGCACCGGCCCCTCCACCGCCTCGATCACCTGGCGCAGCGTGATGGCCGCCGGCTCCCGGACCAGGCGGACCCCGCCGTCGGCGCCCCGCAGAGTACGCACATACCCGGCGCGGGCCAGGGTCTGCACGATCTTGCGCAGAAAGGCCGGGGGAATGCGCTGCCGCCGGGCGATCTCCCCCGTAGGGCTCTGGCGCTGGGGCCGCCCGGTCAGGTCCAGGACGGTCCGCACCGCGTAGTCGGCCTGCCGCGTCAATTGCATCCTGCCCTCCGGTGGGTGGGTTCCAGGATAAATTGGACCTTATTGGTCCACTTGCTTCCGGAGATCATAGTGCCGCCGCGCCCGTCCGATCGCTATCGGGCGGCGCCCCGATTTTCTATCAGGCGGAGAATGTATGCGGGGTGGCGCCGGGCGATCACGCCACCCGCGGATGTCGAGAGAACTCAGGACGCGGCTCTGGCTTTGGCCGCCGCGCGAATCGTGCGGGTGATCCAGAAGACGTTCCAGGCCACCAGGAGCATCCCCAGGGTGGCCAACCGGGTCACGTTGACGATGGGGTGGACCCTGAGCTTCCCGTCCTCCACCTCGACCAGAGCCAGCGGCTCGATACGCGCGCCGCCGCCGCCCCCGCCGCCGGTCGCCCCGTTCTCTCCGGCCTTGGGCGCCTGCCCGCCGCCGTAGCCGAAACCGTAGGCCACGGACGCCACGGGGATGACTTTGCGCCCCTCGATCTCGAGCACGTCCCCGAACACCGCGCGCACGCCGGCCTGGCCCTGCATCTCCCGGAAGCGCTGCTGTAGCTCTTCGAGAATCATCACCCTCACCTCCCCTGACCTAGCGGACAATCAGGACAGGGCACGGGGCTTCCTGCACAACCCGTTGGCTCACCGAGCCGAGCAGTGCGGCCTCCAGCCGCCCCGGCCCACGAGACCCCATCACGATGAGATCGACCTGCCGCACGCGGGCCACCTGTAGAATCGCGTCCGCGGGGGGGCCCTGCAACACCTCTTCCTCGTGCGGCACGCCCTGCTGATCCAGGACGGCGGCGGCCTCCCGAACCAGCGCCTCCCCTTCCGCCGGCCGCCGGGCCATGAGCTCTTCCAGGTACGGCGTCCCCAGATCCCGCGGGATCGGCTCGTAGGCGGTCACAATGATGACCTTGGCCCGGCGCCGCACTGCGATGTCCGCGACCCAGTCCAGGGCCTTCCGGGCATGCGGGGACCCGTCCGTGGCGTAGAGAATGGAGGAGATCTCCACGGCCTACTTCCTTCACCGGACGGCGCGGCCGGCCCTGCCGCGGGGGTCGGGCGGTCAGCGCGCCGCGGCGTTGCGCTCGGGCTGCTTGACCTCAGGCAGGGGGGCCAGGTGGACGACCTTGATCCCCTGCTCGGCCAGCGCCTGCACCACGTGCAGCGGGTAGGGGGTCTCCAGGCGAATCACCGCCTGCGCCGTGCCGTCGAGCACGTAGGCGGCCAGGCTGCGGATGTTCACCTGGCAGTCACGGATCACGCGGACGACCTCTTCCAGCGCGCCGATGCGGTCCTCAATCTGCACCGTCAGGCGCGTGCCGCCGCGGTTCAACCCCATCAAGTCGATGAAGGCGTCAAAGATGTCGCTCTCGGTGACGATGCCAACGACGCCGCCGTCTTCGACCACGGGCAGGCCGCCGATCTTGTGCTGGCGCATCTGCACCGCCACTTCCTCGATGGTCGCGCCGGGCGACGTGGTGATCACGCTCTTCGACATCACCTCGGAGACCGGCGCCTTCATCAGCAGGTAGGAGATCTCCCAGACCGAAAGGCTCGTGGCCGGAGAGGGCGAGGCGCGCATGAGGTCGGTCCAGGTGACGATTCCGACCAGGGTCTGTCCCTTCACCACCGGCAGGCGGCGGATGCCCTTCTCCTTCATCACGGCCAGCGCGTCGTGGATGGAGCTCTTCGGCCCAACCGTGACGACCGGCGAGGTCATGCGGTCACGTACCAGCATCGCACACCCTCCTTCGACAGGTCCGCTTTTACGATAGGGAGGGCCGCGGGGTGGGGGCATCGGTTGCAGGCCCGATTTT
>CAYHPT010000158.1:0-3919 GCA_964358435.1 uncultured bacterium
GTTAAGGGCGGTGACCCTTACCCCTCCCCAGTCTGGAGCCCACGACCGGATTCGAACCGGTGACCTTGTCCTTACCAAGGACACGCTCTGCCGTCTGAGCTACGTGGGCGGTGATTCGGCGTCGATTATAGCATGCTGGGACTGCCTTTCAACACGGCCCGCGACCACACCCGCGCCGCCGCGCGCGGGCAGGAAGACTCGCGGCGAAGGCCAATACCGTTATCACCTGCTGCGGACGGGAGGCCAACGATGGACTGGCTGTTCTTCCTTCTCCTCGGGGTGGTTATCTGGTTCCTGTTCGTTCGCGGGTAGCGCCGCTCTGGGCCCTCGGGTCCTCCGGGGCCACCGGCAGGACGAAGACGAACGTGCTGCCCGCATCGGGCACGCTCTCTTTGAGAACCACCTTCCCGTTCATGTGCTCCGCCAGCTTGCGGGAGATGTAGAGCCCTAACCCGCTGCCGCCCGTCTCCCGGCGTCGGCCTCGCTCCAGCTGGCTGAACCGCTCGAAGAGGCGATGCCGCTCCTCCGGGTGGATCCCCGCGCCGGTGTCCCGCACGTACGTGGCCACCGTCCCGTTCTCGACCTCGTGCCAGATCTCCACACCGCCGCGGGCGGTGAACTTGATGCCGTTGTCGATCAGATTGATGAGGACCTGCAGCGCTTTCTCTGCGTCCATCAGCACCGGCGGGACAGCCGCAGGGTCGGGCAGGTGGTAGGTCAGCGTTAGCCCTTTGCGCCGGGCGTCCGGCGCCAGCGTGGCGACGGCCTGCCGCACCAGCGCCGGCAGGTTGCCGCGATCGATCTGCACGCTGATCTTCCCCTGCTCCACGCGCGCGGCGTCCAGGAAGCCGTTGACCAAGCGGATGAGTCGCCCCGTGGCGGTCTGGATCTCGGTGAGGATGTGGCGCGCCGTGTCGCCCATCGGCCCCAGCGCCCCGTCCAGGGCGAGCTCCACGTGGCCTTTGATCACGGTGAGCGGCGTGCGGATCTCGTGGGAGGCGATGTTGAAGAAGTCCTCCCGCATGCGCTCCATCTCCAGTTCCGCGCTGACGTCATGCAGGCTGCAGATGACGCCCATGGGGCGGCCCTCCATCTCGTGGAAAGGCGTCACCGTGAGGGCGAAGGGCCGCGGCGTGGCGTCGCCCGGCGCCTCCACCAGGACGCGCTGTCGGCTGGCCTGCCCTCGCTCCACGGCCGCGGCGATTGGGTGATCCCCTTCCCGCCAGTTGAGGCAGTCCTCGCGGCGGATGGCCAGCACCTCCTGGAGGGGCCGGCCGACGACCTCGTCGTCGCGGGGGCGCAGGATGCGGGTGGCCGCCCGGTTGGCGAACTGGATCCGCCCGTCCCGATCCAGCACAACGAGCCCCGCCTCCATGCTGGCGACAATCGTCTCCAGCTTCTCTTTCTCGCGGCGGAGCAGGACCCGTTGCTCCGCGGCCCGCCGCGCCAGCAGGTAGGCGAAGACCGCCACGAAGAGCAGGCCGCTGGCGCGGAAGACGGCGATGAGGAGGATCTCCGCGGCAGACTCTCCGCCCCGGATGTGCAGCCCCGCCTCCAGCCCCACGATGGCCAGGGCGAGGCCGGCCGGGACGGTGATGTAGGTTGGCGGCAGCGCCCACGCCGCGGCGAGGATCGGCAGGAGAAGCAAGAAGATCAGCGGCGTGCGCACGCCGCCGGTGAGGTGCATGACCAGGCCGGCGAGGACTGTGTAGACCACCGTGCCCCAGAGGGTGCGCCGCAGCGGCCGCGGCCCGGGCGGGAGGCGGAACCACACCAGCGTGAAGAGGCTGGACCCCAGGGCCAGCCCGTAGAGGGCCACGCGGTTCGCGGCCGCCTGCTGAGTGTTCCCGGCGATGGTCACGAGGAGAATCACGGCCCAGACCACGCCCTCCGCGGTGCGCTGAAACGCCGTCACCGACGGCCGGTCGGTCACGGCCTGGGTCTGCGCGAGCATGGCGCGCTCCAGCCACGGGTGGGCGATGAGGAAGGAGGCCAGGATCGGGTAGATGAAAACCCCGGGCCACTGCCCCTGCACGCGGATGATACCGATGGGGATGATCATCAGCGGCACCGCGGCCAGGAGCGCCGCCAGAAGGCGGAAGGAGAGGCGGCGGGTGAGCAGGGACGCCAGGAGGGCGGCCGCCCCGACGAACAGGAGGCCTGCCATGGGCTGCCGGTAGGTCAGAAGGGCGCGGTAGATGGGTACACGGAATGCAGAGGGGGCTGCCAGGAGGAGAACGCCGACGGCGGCCTCAAAGAGGAGCGCGGCGACGATCAGGCCGTCCACCGGCAGCCGGTCGCGCTCGCCGGGACGGCTCAGCCCGGCGAAGGCGATGTTCACCACCGCCAGCGCCGTGTAGACTGTGCCGCCGACGACCACGTCCAGGTAGAAGGCCGACCAGGCGGCGGCGAGCAGGGGCAGCACGATGATCACGTTGCCCACGACCCGCCACAGGCGCGGCAGCGCCGCCTGCGTCACGTGCAAGATGAAGGCGATGACGCCGAAGAAGACGAAGCCGGTACCGTAGGTGGTGAGGACGGCCGGGGTGCCCGCGGGGAGATGCCACCCCGCGGGAATCGGAGAGGCCAGCAGCGCCGTCCCGAGGAGAATCTCGATGATCCCGATGGCCAGCGGCAGCGTCGATGGAGTGAATGAAGGCACCAGGATGGGCTCCGATGCAGGCCTGTATTCTATGTGGCCCGAATTATATCACACGGCGGGCGGGCGAAGGCTGACGCGCCGGGACGCCCTGCCGCCTACCTACTTCTGATATGCCCGCCGCGCGCGGTCCTACCGCCTCCTCCATGGAACTCCTCATCAGCACTCGGGCCTCCCGGATCGTCGTGGTGGACGACGAGCCCTCCATCCTGGAGATGATGCGCCTGCGCCTGGAGTCTCTGGGTGCCACCGTGATTACGGTGCTGCGCGGCGCCGAGGCCGTCCCCGTTGTCCGCGCCCAGAACCCGGACCTCATCCTGCTGGACATCATGATGCCGGACATGGACGGGTTCGCCGCGATCCGCGCCCTCAAAGAGGACGAGGTGACCAGGCAGATTCCCGTGATCTTCATGACGGCGCGGGACGAAGTGGACAGCCGCGTCCTGGGGCTGGACCTGGGCGCGCACGACTACGTGACGAAGCCCTTCAACACCATCGAATTGGTCGCCCGCATCCGCGCCGCGCTGCGGGTGAAGGCCCTGCAGGACGAGCTCACCGAGAAGAACAAGATGCTGGAGCAGCTGGCCACGAGCGACCCGCTGACCGGGCTGCCCAACCGCCGCACCTTCGACAATGAAGTCTACACGGAGATGGAGCGGGCGCGGCGGAACAGCCAGCCGCTCTCCTGCCTGATCTTCGACATCGACGACTTCAAGGACATCAACGACGTGCACGGGCACCAGGCCGGGGACGAGGTGCTGCGCCAGATCGGCCGCGTGCTCCTGGGGCGCAAGCGCCGCACCGACCTGGCGGCGCGCTACGGGGGTGAGGAGTTCGTCTGGCTCCTCCCCGGCGCCGACCAGCAGGCGGCGGTCGAACTGGGCAACTGGCTGCTGCGGACGATCAGGGAGATGGAGGTCGTCACCACCCAGGTTCCCTTGCGCATCACCGTCAGCGTCGGCGTCTCCACCTACGAGCCCGAGGCCCACGGCGACGCACCGACCACCGCGCTGCTGCAGCACGCCGACGAGGCGCTGCTGGAGGCGAAGCGGATGGGCAAGGCTCGCGTCGTCTTCCGCGAACTCAGCGTGCTGCCCGAACCGATGCTGGAGGAACTGGGCGAGACGCCCCCGGCGGAAGAGAAGAGTCCGTTCGGGCCGCCCCAGGCCTAGCGGATCCCCCGGATCTTCCAGATCAGGTCGAAGGCGCCGCCGCGGGGAAATCCCCTGCTGCCGATAGGGTTGCGCCTCTCCCCGCGGC
>CAYHPT010000159.1:0-3885 GCA_964358435.1 uncultured bacterium
GCCGCAGGCCAGCCCACGGCCGCGGCCGGTCCTTCTCGGAGCGGCGGCCGACCTCCAGCCGTACGCGTTCGCCACCGCCCGGAGCACCGCTAGCATCCGCCGGTCGCTGGTGTTCTGGAGACGGAATCCCAGCGGATCCATGCCGGCGGCCGATGCCATGATGTCCATTTGCTGCTCGGCCGCGAAGCGGTTGGTGTTCGCCGCCGGCGCGCGCCACGGACCGACCGCGAAGGGGTGCAACCCGGTCGGGTTCCTCCCGCCGCCTCCCCACTCGCCATAGGATCGCACCCGCCGGTTCGGCACGTCGTAGAACACAGCGGAGCCCCGGGACCCGGCCCCGTACACCTGGTAGTCCCACAGAGTGAGCTTGCCGGCCGCGTCGATTCCCGAGTTGATCCGCACCACGGCCGCGGGCCGGAAAGTGTCGTAGAAGAACTCCTCGGCGCGCGTCCAGGCGACCTGCACCGGCCTGCCGGCGATCTGCGCGAGCCGCGCGGCTTCGACGGCCTGCTGGCCCGCCACCTTGCCGCCGAACCCGCCGCCGACATAGGGGGTGATCACGCGCACGTCTTCGGGGTGGAACCCGATCGCCCGGGCGATCGCGGGCTGCTGCGTGAAGGGCGCCTGGGTCGAGGACCACACGGTCGCCTTTCCATCCTTGACTTCGGCCACCGCGGTGTGCGGCTCGATCGGCGCGTGCGCCACGTAGGAGTTGTAGTAGTTGACGTCGAACGTCCGAACCGACTGCCTCCGGCCCGCGTCGAGATCGCCCGTCGAGTCCCGCGTCTCGGGAGCGGGCGCGGATGCCACGAGGTGATCGAAGATGCTCTCGGTGTCCACGGTCGGCGCCGGGACATCGAAGTCGGCCCTCACCAGGTTCAACGCCCGCTCCGCCGTCTCGGGGTCGGAAGCCAGCACGGCCACCAGGCCGTCCTGGTTCACCACGGTGACACCCGGCATGGCCTGCGCCGCCGAGGTATCGAGCCGCGTCGGCGTGGCGCCGTGCGCCGGCGGGCGGAGGATTCGGGCGTAGAGCATCCCGGGGAGCCGGATGTCGCCGGCGAACTTGGCCGCGCCGGTCACCTTCTCATGTCCATCCAGTCGCTTGGGAGAGCGGCCCATCACGCTGAACTGCCGAACCGAGCGGAGGACCGCCGTCTCGTCCACGGTATGGGTGATCCGCTGACCCCTGGCCAGCTCCCCGAACGAGACGTGCCGATTGCGGTTGGCGGTTACATACACCACGCCGTTCTCGACCGTTAGGGATGCGCGCGGCACGCCGAGACGCTGGGCGGCGAGATCGGTGAGGATCAACCGCGCCTGGGCCGCGGCCGCGCGGACGGCCGGGCCGAACATCCGGGTCGTCAGCGAGCCGAACGTCCCCATGTCCCACGGGCAGGAGGCGGTGTCCCCCATCACGATGTGGATGGCATCCATGGCCACGCCCAGATCCTCGGCCGCCATCTGGGTGAGGGAGGTCATGACCCCCTGTCCCATCTCGATCTTGCCGGAGAAGAGCGTCACCTTCCCGTCTTCGGCGATGTGGAGATACGCGTTGACGTCCGTGGGATAGCCGCGCTGGCCACCCTGCGTCTTCCCCAGGTCCAGGCACGCGGGCGGGAGGTTCACCAGGACGAGGATGCCGCCGCCCAGCGCCTTGACGAAGTCACGCCGCTGCATCAGGCCCGCGTCAGTCATGGCTGGCTCCTCTCTGACCGGAGGCCGTATCGATCGCCGCCATGATCCGCTGGTGGGCTCCGCAGCGGCACAGGTTGCGCTCCATCCCCTGAACGATCTGCGCGCGCGGCGGCCGGCGATTCCCGTGCAGCAGCCCGTACGCGCTCATGATCATGCCCGGGGTGCAATAGCCGCACTGGAAGCCGCCCAGCTCGTGGAACGCCTGCTGGAGCGGGTGAAGCCGCCCGTTCCGGGCGAGGCCTTCGATCGTGGTGACCTCCTTGCCGCGCACGGACGCGAGGTCCGTCCGGCAGGATGCGACGGCCCGGCCGTCCACGATCACAGTGCAGGCCCCGCACAGCCCGATGCCGCAGCCGTACTTGGTGCCGGTCAGCTCGAGATCGGTGCGCAGCGCCCAGAGCAGTTTCCGTGTGGCGTCGGTCTCGAGCGTGACAGGATGGCCGTTCAGCGTGAAGCGGATGGACTCGGTCATCTCATCCTGCCTTTCCGAGTGGCGCCTCGAGGCCGCGACACGCGCGGTGGGTTTCACCAGTTGAGCAAACCTGCCCAGCGCAACCGAGGCCGTAAAGACCGCCGAGTGCGACCGTTGTGCTCCCGTATTCGCAGGGGTTGCCCCACTACCGCGTCTGGGAGCACTGACCATCTTGCCCTCGCTCGCGCCGCCGGTAGCTTAGCCTGCTCATGACCCAACCATCATCCGACGGGCGCACTTGTCGCTCCTGCGGTCACGTGGCCTGGGGCGCGGACAAGTACTGCCCGCAGTGCGGCACCACGCTGCCGGGGCTGACGCCGACCGAGCAGGAGGACATCGGCCGTGCGCCCACGGTCCCCGCGCCGAGCGCTGCAGCGGCGGCACCCGAGGGCCCGGACCCGTTGGAGGATCAGCTGCGGGCAGCCCTGAGTCCCAGCTTCCTCCTCGTGCGCAAGCTCGGCGAGGGCGGCATGGCCAGCGTCTACCTGGCCCGCGAGCCGGCGCTGCGCCGCCTGGTGGCAGTCAAGGTCCTCGCCCGCGACCTGGCCGCCGATGCCCACGCCCGCGCGCGCTTCGAGCGGGAGGCGCAGGCGGTGGCGGGCCTTTCTCACCCCAACGTGCTCGCCATCTACGGTCTCGGCGAGCTGGGCGACGGCACGCCGTACTTCGTTATGCAGTACGTGGGCGGGAAGAGTCTCGCGGCACGCCTGGAAGAAGAGGGCCCCCTCGATCCGGACGAGGCGCGGCGCATCACGGGCGAGGTGGCCGCTGCACTGGCCGCCGCCCATGCCAAGGGGATCATCCATCGCGACATCAAGCCCGCCAACATCCTCTACGACGACGAGGCGGGCCGGGCGCTGGTCTCCGACTTCGGCATCGCGGCGGTGCGCTCGGGGAGCGGCGAGGAAGGCCAGGCGGCCACCAAGCTGACGGGCACGGGGATGATGGTGGGCACGCCGCACTACATGAGCCCGGAGCAGATGCTGGCCGAGCCGGTGACGGAGAAGACCGACGTCTACGCGCTGGGGTTGTTGGGCTACGAGCTGGCGGCGGGTCACGGGCCGTTCGCCGCGACGACGCCGCAGGAGCTGATCGCGGCGCATCTCAGGGACGTGCCGCGGCCGCTGGCGGAGCTGCGCAAGGAGGTGGATCCGGAGTTCGAGCGGATCGTTGCCGCGTGCCTCGAGAAGGATCCGGCGCGCCGCCCCACGGCCGCGGACGTCGCCAAGCAGCTGGCGCCCGGCGGCGGCGTGCCGCTGGAGTGGCCGCCTCCCGGGCTGGAGCCGCTCCACGGCGCGATGCGGCGCTGGAGCCGCCAGTTCTGGATCGGCAGCGTCCTCGCGGTCGGCGCCGCGCTCGCCTTCGCCTGCTTCGGGAGCGTCGCGCTCGGCGACGGAGGCACGACGGTCCCCCTCCTCCTGGCCCTCGCCGCCACGCTCGGTACTGTGGCGCTGTGCGCCGCGGCGGCCGGCACCGCCTCGGGGCTGCGGCGCGCCTCGGTGGCGGTACACCGCGGCTACACTTGGCTCACCGTCTTCGAGACCCTTGCCGACACCCGAGGCGACACCGGCGCCCTCATCGCCGGCGCACGCGAGTATGCGCGGATCCACGAACCCGAGCGCAACGCGTTGCGCCGCTTCCGCCTGGCGCGCGAGGCGCTGCTCCTCGCCGGCGGCGCGCTGCCCGCCGTGCTGCTCGCCCCCGCGGCGCACCTC
>CAYHPT010000160.1:0-3884 GCA_964358435.1 uncultured bacterium
GGAAGAACGCGGCCAGCCCCGCGGCCAACCCCAGAATCAACTGCAGGGAGATGCGCAAGAACGGCGCCTGCCGCGAGGTAAGCAGGATGGCGCCGAAGACGAAGGAGAGGACGCCGCCGACGGTGAGGACGCCGTGCCCCGGGATCTTCAGGTCGGCGATGAACATGATCACGGCGAGCGCGATCAGCATGAGCCCCGCCGCGTTCACCTCCAGGATGGCGAAGGAGGCCAGCCCCAGCACCAGGGCGATGGCACCGACGACGCCGGGGAGGATCAGGCCCGGATTGTAGAGTTCCGCCAGGATCCCGATGATGCCGATGTTCAGCAGGATGAAGCCGACGTTGGGGTCGGAGAGCAGGCGGAGGAACTGCTCGGTGACGTCCATGCCCACGGTGACCACGCGGGCGCGGCGCGTCTGGAGCGTTTGCGCTCCCTCCGCCGTCGTGACCTTGCGGCCGTCGACGGCGCGCAGCAGGTTGTCCACGTCGCGGGCCACCAGGTCGACGACGCGCAGCCGCAGCGCCTCGACCTCGTCGACGGAGACGCTCTCCCGCACCGCCTTCTCCGCCCAGTCGGCGTTCCGTCCGCGACGGCGGGCGATGCCGCGGATGTTGGCCACGGCGTCGTTGGTGACCTTTTCCAACAGCGTCTTGTCTTGCTCCCCCTCTCCCCCCTGTCCCACGCCGACGGGGTGAGCCGCGCCGATGCGCGTCGCCGGCGCCATCACCGCGACGTGGGCGGCGTAGGTGACGAAGACGCCGGCGGAGGCGGCGCGCGCGCCCTCCGGCGCCACGTAGACGATGATAGGGACGGCGCTGTTCAGCATTGCCTTGGTGATGTCGTCCATGGATTTGAGCAGGCCGCCGGGTGTGTCCAGCCGGATGAGCAGCGCCTCCGCCCGGGCCTCCTCCGCCTGCCGGATCGCCCGCATGATGTAGCGCGCGGTCGCCGGGGCAATCACGCCCTCCACGTCGATGCGGTAGACGGTGGGGACGGCGGGCGCCTCCGGCGCGGCGACCGCGACGGGTGCGATCACCAACAGGAGCACCAGCGCCGTCAGGAATCTGGCGGCGGCTGCGCGGGTAGAAATCAAGTGCTGCGTCGTGGTCATGCCGGCCGGTACCCTCCTCCGCCCGCTCCCAGCGCCTGCGGCGCCTCATCGTGCGCCTCATCCCCGGCGCGGGGTCGGACGATCTGGCGCTCGTAGATGCGCCGCACGTCGTCGAGCGTGTTGATCTCCAAGGCTCCCTTGTCGTGCCGCCAGCGCTTAATCCGCGGGAAGCGCAGGGCGAACCCGGAGTCGTGCCGGTCGCTCTCCAGCACCGCGTCGAAGGCCACTTCCAGCACAATCGCCGGCGGCACGATCTTCACCCGCCCCAGGTCTTCAGTGGTGTGCTCCTGGAACCAGCGGGTCATCTCGGCGATCTCCCGGTCGGTGAGCCCGGAGTAGGCTTTGCCGATCGTCGCCAGCCGGTCGCCGTCGCGCACGGCGAAGGTCACGTCCGAAAGTACGTGCGCCCGCCGCCCGTGCCCGTGCTCCGCGGCGACCACGACCACATCCAGCGTGGCCAGTTCCTCCTTCAACTTCATCCATTGCCGGCCGCGCCGCCCCGGCGCGTAAGCCGCATCCAGGCGCTTCACCACCAGCCCCTCGTTGCCGCGGTCGCGGGCCTCGCGGAAGCGCCGCGCCAGGTGCGCCGGTTCCTCCGCCACCGTGGCGGAGGAAGGTCGCAGCGGACCGGAAAAGCGCAGCCCTTCCAGGCGCGCGCGCCGCTCCCGCAGCGGGGCGGTGAGCAGGTCGGCTCCGTCGAGGTGCAGCACGTCAAAGACGAACAGCACCACGGGCACCTGCTCGACCAGGCGGCCAGGCTGCTTGCGGCGCAGCCGCTGCTGCAAGAGCGAGAACGCGATCGGCCGCTCCCCCCGCCAGGCCACGATCTCCCCGTCGATGATGTACCGGTCGGCCAGGCCTTCCAGCCCCGGCAGCAGTTCGGGGAAGGAAGCAGTGATGTCGTCCAGGGTGCGGGAGAAGATGGCGATGTCCCCGTCCGCCTTGTGCACCTGGGCGCGGATGCCGTCGTACTTGTCCTCGACCAGCAGTGCGGGCTTCTCCTCCTCCCCCCGCAGCGGCTCGAAGGCCTCCACCGGCGCGAAGATCGTCTCCGCCAGCATGAAGTGGAAGGGGTGGAAGAGGGCCAGCGCCGGCTCCGCCAGCCGGCCGTGGCGCGCCAGGACCGCGACCTCGCCGATGTGGCTGATTAGCATGTTGGCGCGGCGCACCTGGGGCAGCAGCGCGCGGCGGTCTGAGCCCTGGCCCGCACCCGCCGGGGCAAACGCGGCGGCGATCGCCTCCTCCAGCAAGCCTGCCTTCAGGCCGACGCGCAGGTCCGAGGTGATAATCTTCACTAGGTACTTGGCTTCGAGCGGCGTGGCGTCGCCGAGGACATCCTTCAGCGTTGTGACCTTCAGGCCGCGCGCTCCCCTGCCCGCGGCGGCGGCGACAGTCTCGAAGGCGGCGCGAACGCGCGCCAGCGCGAGCGGCTCCCCCGGCGCGGCCGAACGGCGGGCGGCGGAGAGTTCTTCCGCCACCTCGCCGAGGTCGCCGTGGCGCAGGTAGGCGTCGTGCAGCGCCTCGTCGTCCGCGCCGGTCAGTGCCTGCAGCGCCTCCACCAGCGCGGCCCAGCCGACGTTCAACTGGCGGGCGTCTCCCGCGGGAAAGGCCGCCCCGGTGAGGAAGGTGCAGGCCGTCCGGAGGCTCCCGTCGTCGAGGGTGTGGAAGTAGTCGGCCAGGCGGGCGACCTTCTCCAGCTTGCGGGAGGTCTGCGCCACCGCCTCCATGGTCTCGGCCAGCGCCCGGAACGGCGAGGAGGCTTCCATCTTCATGTATTGTAATCCGGCGGGGGTCTGCCGGGGCGATCTTACTCCAGGCGGAAGACGGAGACGATTTCCCCCACCTGGCTCCCCTGGCGATCCAGCACCGGAGGATGGTGCAGCGGCGCCAGGACGTGGACGGCGTCCTCGCTGAGGAGGGCGAGCTGGCGCAGCGCCTCGATGAGCACGGGCCCGACCGCCCGCGTTCCGCCGTCTTCAATCTTTAGCGCCAGCCCGAGGTGCCGCTGCGGCGCCCCCACCGCCACGATGGCTTCCGCGCCGCCTTTGACCACCAGGCGGCCATCGGTGATGCCCATGAGTACCGTGTCCAGCCGGTCCGTTCCCGCCACCATCTCGGGAAATCCGGTCATCGCCCCCACGACGCCGCGGGCCGCGTCGCGCCACGGCGGCGGGAGCACGTCCGGTGCGGCCAGGCGGGCGAAGGCGGCGGCCAGATCCCGCAGCGGCACGTGGTAGGTGGGCACGCCGCAGCCGTCGATGTGCGGCGTGGCCACCGCGTCCGGACTGCCGGTGAGGACGACGATCGCCTCCCGGATCCGCTGCTGCACCGGATGGTCGGTCCGGCGGTAGGTGGTGTGATCCCACCCGTGCAGGCGGGCCAGCGCCAGCATTCCCGCGTGCTTTCCCGAGCAGTTGTCGTGGACCGGCCCCGGCGCCTCGCCGCGGGCGCGCATGGCGTCGGCGGTGGGCTGGTCATAGGGCCAGTGGCCGGCGCACTGCAGCGCGCGCTCATCCAGATCGATCTTCCGCAGGATCGACCGCACCTGGGCCAGGACCGGCGCGTTCACCGGGCCGCCCGGCCCCGTACCCGCTCCGCCGCCTCGATGAACGCAGCGAAGAGGGCCCGCTGCCGCGGATCGTGCCCCACCATCCGCTCGGGGTGCCACTGCACGCCGACGACGACGGCGGGGGTGCCGGCCTCCACGCCCTCGACCAGCCCGGCCGGGGAGCGCGCCACGACTCGCAGCGGCGGCGCGGGCTCGCCCACGGCC
>CAYHPT010000161.1:0-3833 GCA_964358435.1 uncultured bacterium
GCGCGCGGTCGGGGGCGACGAGTGCCGGGGCAACAGGCTCCGGCGCCCCGGCGGCGGCCGACGTGCGCCCGGAGGGTGGCGCGTGAAGACCTCCGACCTGCTCGCGCGGGGGCTTGGGGCGGGCGCGCTTGCGGGCCTGGCCGGCGGGCTCGTCTCGGGCGCCGCGCTCTCGCGAGTCGGGGCGCTGCCGCCGACCGCGTCTCTGGTCCGCGCCGACGCCGCCGTCGCGGGATTCGTCGTGCACGTGCTCATCGCCGTCGTCCTGGGCGCGGGATTCGGGCTGCTGGTCTGGTACCAGCGCTCCGGGGCAGGGGAGACCCTCTTCTGGGGCCTCACCTACGGCGCGCTCTGGTGGTTTCTGGGGCCGCTGACGCTGATGTCGCTCCTGTTGTTAGGGTTTCTTGCCTGGGACGTCCACTCCGCGCAGGAAGCCTTACCGAGTCTGATCGGCTACCTGCTCTACGGCGGGGTGACCGGACTGGCGCTCGCGCTCCTGCGCCGTGACCGCGGTGAGACCTCTGCCGGGACCTTGTGGGGGATCGCCGGGCGCGGGGCGCTGGCGGGCCTGGTCGCCGCATGGCTGCTCGGGGTCATGCTCGACGCCCAAGGCCAGTTGAACGCATTCTCCGCGGTGACGGCCGGCCCCGGGCGGAGCGCCGCATGGATCGCCAGCCTGCTGACCGGTATGGTGGCCGGGGCGGGTTATGCGCTGCTCTACCCCCGACCGCCCGAAGGCACGGGTCCGGGGCTGGTCCGCGGCACGGTGTATGGGTTCTTCTGGTGGATCATCGGCCCGCTGACGGTGCTGCCCCTTGCGGCCGGGGAGAAACTTGCCTGGTCGCTCGATGCGGCGCGGGCGGGCTTTCCCGCGCTGCCGGCGTTCCTGCTGTTCGGCGCGGCGCTCGCCGTGGGCTATCAGTGGCTCGACGGCCTGCTGCGCCTACTCTTCTCCGACATGGTCGCGGCCGCCGACCGCGAGGGCCTCGGTACCGAAGGACTGCGCGCCGTCGGCCGCGGCGCGCTCGCGGGTCTCGTCGGCGGAACGCTGTTCACGCTGGTGATGATCCAGATCGGCGCGCTGGGGACTGCTGCCCGCTTGATCGGTTCCGCCTCGCCGCTCGCCGGTCTGGTCGTGCAGGTGGTGATCGCCGACCTCATCGGCGTCAGTTACGGTCTCTTCTTCCGGCGGCAGAGTTACGACGTGGGATCGGCGCTGGGGTGGGGCCTCTCCTACGGGTTCTTCTGGTGGATCCTCGGACCGCTGACGCTGCAGCCGCTCTTCCTGGGCGCGGCGCCCCGCTGGACCGCGGAGGCGGCGGCGGGGCTCTTTCCCAGCCTGATCGGACACCTCGCCTTCGGCGCGGGGCTGGGTGTGGTCTTCCACCTGCTGGAGGCGCGGCACAATCCGTGGTGGGTGCCCCGCTCGCGCATGGAGGCGGCGCGCGTGGCCCGCCGCAAAGAGCAGGTGCTCACCTCCGCGCCCGCGTTGTGGACCCTGGTGGTGGCGATCGCGCTCGTGCTGCCGATCATCCTGGGGATGTAGCGATGCAGGGTCGCGTGCAGACTCCCACCTGGCCGGGCGTGATCGAGGCCTACCGCGCCTTCCTGCCGGTCACCCCGCAGACGCCAGTCGTCACCCTGCTCGAAGGCAACACGCCGCTGGTGGAGTCGGTGCGGCTCGGGCCCCGCCTGGGGCTGCGCCTCTTCTTCAAACTGGAGAGCACAAATCCCACGGGGTCATTCAAGGACCGTGGCATGACGGTGGCCGTCTCCAAGGCGCTGGAAGCCGGCAGCCGCGCGGTGGTCTGCGCGTCCACGGGCAACACCGCGGCATCCGCGGCGGCCTACGCTGCCCGGGCGGGGCTGCCGTGCCTGATCATCCTGCCGGCGGAGGGTGTCGCACAGGGGAAACTTGTGCAGGTCTTTGCGCACGGGGCCCGTCTGGTCGCCGTCGACGGGGGATTCGACGCCGCGCTCGCGGTGACGCGCGAGGTGAGCGAACGCCTGGGCCTCGCCCTGGTCAACTCGGTAAACCCGCACCGTCTGGAGGGGCAGAAGACCGCGGCCTTCGAGATCTGCGATGTCCTCGGCCGGGCGCCGGACCTGCTCGCCCTGCCTGTGGGAAACGCCGGCAACATCACGGCCTACTGGCGCGGTTTCGTCGAGTACCATGCCGGCGGTCGCATCACCTCGCGGCCCCGGATGCTGGGCGTGCAGGCCGCGGGAGCGGCCCCGCTGGTGGAGGGACGCCCGGTCGAGCACCCGCAGACCGTCGCCAGCGCCATCCGCATCGGGAATCCCGCCAGTTGGCAGGGAGCCGTTACTGCCGTGCGCGAGTCCGGCGGCCTGTTTACGAAGGTGAGCGACGAGGCCATCCTCGCGGCCCAAAAGCAACTGGCCGCCGAGGAGGGCCTCCTGGTAGAACCCGCCTCGGCAGCCGGACTGGCCGGACTACAGCAGATATCGGCGGCTCAGCCGTTCAATGGTGAAACCGTGGTGTGCATCCTCACGGGGCACGGCCTGAAGGATCCCGAATCCCTCCTCCGCGCCGGCACGCTGCCGGCCCCCGTGACTCCGACCTTCGGCGCGGTCCGCCGGGTCATCGAACTGCTGCTGGGGTGAGCCAGAAGGCGGGTCCCGACGTCCGGGGCGCGTATATTGGTGATTTCATCCGCGCGCCCCGCTTCCAAGGCTGGATTTTGACGCCGCGGCCGCGCCTGCTGGACGGCGCCGGCCGGGGGATCGCCTACCCTTCCTCCACGCGAAGAACGCAACTGACTTCACTGACGACATCCATCGCCCGCAGCCGAGTGACGACCCGCTGCACGGCGGCGTCCAGTGCCTCGTGGGTCATCAGGACGACGTCCGCAGTCTCGCCTCGGCTCTTCTGGACGATGGAGGCGATGCTTACCTGCTCCTCCCCAAAGACCGCGGCCACCTGCGCGAAGACCCCCGGACGGTCCAGCACCTGCAGGCTGAAGAAATAGGAGACGAGCAGCCGCCCGATGGGGAAGAACTGCCGATCCTGGAGACGAAGAATCCGTGTCGCCGGGGCGCGGGCGGCCGGATGATCGGCAACATCCAGGACATCCCCAAGGACAATCACCGCGGTCGGCGCCCCGCCGGCGCCGGGCCCGCTGAAAACGATCGGTCCGGCGGCTGCGCCGGTGACCAGGACGGCGTTGCGCTCGTCGGGGATCGAGGCCAGCGGGTGCGCGAACGGCAGCAGGGCGGGGTGCACCCGGCAGTCGATGGCGCCGTCCCGTTCCGCCGCGACCGCCAGCAGTTTGATCACGTAGCCGAGCTGTTTCGCGTAATCGATCTCCCGCGGGGTCACACTGCCGATGCCCTCCCGATGGACGTCCCGGATGGTCACCCGCGCATTGAAGACCGTCATGACCAGGATGGCCAGCTTCGCTGCAGCGTCGGTCCCCTCCACGTCTTCCGCCGGATCGGCCTCGGCAAATCCCCGCTCCTGGGCCGCGGCCAACGCCTGGGGCAAGGTCAACCCCTCTGCAGTCATCCTCGTCAGGATGTAGTTGGTCGTGCCGTTCAAGATGGCTTTGATGGACAGGATCTGGTCGGCGGCGAAGGACTCCCGCAGTGGCTTGATCAGCGGGATGGAGGCGCCCACGGCGCCCTCAAACCCAAGACGCACTCCCGCCTCCGCCGCCCGGCTGAGCAGCTCCGGCCCATAGAGAGCCAGCAACTGCTTGTTGGCAGTGACGACGGGCTTTCCCAGCGCCATGGCCTGCTCCAGGCAGGTGCGGGCCGGCTCGATGCCGCCCATCACTTCCACCACAACGTCGATAGCGGGATCGGCCGCCACCGCC
>CAYHPT010000162.1:0-3796 GCA_964358435.1 uncultured bacterium
GCTGATCTCGGTGGCGTAGCGGCGGGTGAGGTGCTCCAGTTCGTCGCTGGACAGTTCCTTGGGGTTGACGACCACGCCGCCCTTGGCGCCGCCGTAGGGCAGGCCGGCCACGGAGCACTTCCACGTCATCCACATAGCCAGCGCGCGCACTTCGTTCAGCGTGACGTCGGGGTGGTAGCGGATCCCGCCCTTGGTCGGGCCGAGCACGGTGCTGTGGTGCACCCGGTGTCCGGTGAAGATGCGCACGGAGCCGTCGTCCATCTTCACCGGGAAGTTCACCGTCAACTCCCGCTTCGGGTAGGCCAGAAACTCGCGGATGCCCCGCTTCAGCGGCAGATAGTCGGCGGCGATGTCAAACTGCCGCAGCGCCATCTCCCAGGGGTCTTCACGCGCGGTCGGGACTAAGGTCTGGGCGGTCATTGTCTCCCTCCTCGGGGGGCGGATTCACTCTTCGTCCGGTCCAATCGCGTCCTCAAGTTGCTTGCGCAGGCAGGTGAGCGGCCCGGTGCCACCAGCAGTATAGGGAGGGCGATTTCTACCCCCCATCGGGCGAGAGGTGGGTTTTCATCAGGTGGTCGCCTGATGGGCGCCCGCACCTTTCCGCCTGCGCGCGTGGGGTCGCGCGCCGCGCCCGCGTATCCGCCCGAAGGAGTAGGGAAAATCGGGCTCCTGCCCGATGGAGGGGGTCACCCCCGGCGATACGCTGGACCGGGTAGGTCTATCCGCCTTCATGAAGGGTGCGATGTCGATGCTGCGCGAGGAAGCACTTGAATACCACAGCCGGGGACGTCCCGGGAAGATCGCCATTGCCCTGACCAAGTCCTGCGCCACACAGCGCGACCTCTCCCTGGCCTACACGCCGGGGGTGGCCGAGCCGGTGCGGGAGATCCACAAGGACCCGCTGGAGGCGTTCAAGTACACGGCCCGCGGCAACCTGGTCGCCGTGGTCAGCAACGGCACGGCGGTGCTGGGGTTGGGCAACGTCGGCGCCCTGGCTGGCAAGCCCGTGATGGAGGGCAAGGGTCTGCTTTTTAAGCGCTTCGCCGACGTGGACGTCTTCGACATTGAGATCGACGCCACCGATCCCGACGAGATCGTGCGCATCGTCAAGGCGCTGGAGCCCACCTTCGGCGGCATCAACCTGGAAGACATCAAGGCGCCGGAGTGCTTCTACATCGAGGAGCGGCTGAAGGAACTGATGGACATCCCCGTCTTCCACGACGACCAGCACGGCACGGCGATCATCTCCGGCGCCGCCCTGCTGAACGCCCTGGAGATCGTGGGCAAGCGTATCGACACCGTGCGCATGGTGATCAGCGGCGCCGGTGCCGCGGGCATCGCCAGTGCCGAGTTCTTCGTCAAGCTGGGCATGCCGCGCGAACACATCGTGCTGGTGGACACCAAGGGCGTGGTCTACAGGGGCCGCACCGAGGGGATGAACCCCTATAAGGAGCGGTTCGCCGTGGAGACGGCTGCGCGCACGCTGGCCGACGCTCTGGTCGGCGCCGACGTGTTCTTCGGCCTGTCCGCGCCCAACATCGTGAGCAAAGAGATGGTCCAGTCGATGGCCCGCGAGCCGATCATCTTCGCGATGGCCAACCCCGACCCGGAGATCACCTACGACGACGCGCGGGCGGCCCGGCCGGACGCCATCGTGGCCACCGGCCGCTCCGACTACCCCAACCAGGTGAACAACGTGCTGGGCTTCCCCTTCATCTTCCGGGGAACGCTGGACGTGCGGGCGCGGGCGATCAACGACGAGATGAAGATCGCCGCCAGCAACGCGCTGGCCACGCTGGCCAAGGAAGAGGTCCCCGACTCGGTGCTGCGGGCCTACGGGCTGGAGACGCTGCGCTTCGGGCGGGACTACCTGATTCCCAAACCGCTCGACCCGCGCGTGCCCCTCTGGGTGGCGCCGGCCGTCGCGCAGGCGGCGATGGCCACCGGCGTGGCCCGGCGGAAGGTCGACCTGGCCGCCTACCGCGAGGAACTGGCGCGCCGCCTGGTGCGCGGCTACGAGGTGACGTGCATCATTACCCAGAAGGCCAAGGCCGCGCCGAAGCGCGTCGTCTTCTCCGAAGGTGAGGAGCCCAAGATCATCCGCGCCGCGGCGATCCTGCACCGCGACGGTCTGGCGGAGCCGATCCTGCTGGGACGCGAGCCGGTCGTCCGCACCCGGATGGAGGAGATGGGGGTGGCCATCCCGGTCCAGATCATCAACCCCGATCTCTCGCCGCGCATCGACGCCTACGCCACCGCGCTGTACGAGGTGCGGCAGCGCAAGGGGATCACCCTGCGCGAGGCCCGGGCGCTGCTGCGCCAGCCCAACTACTTCGCCGCGATGATGCTGCGCGCCGGCGATACCGACGCCTTCGTCGCCGGACTTACGTACCACTACCCCGACGTCATCCGGCCCGCCCTCCAGGTGATCGGACCGGCGCCGGGGGTCTCCCGCGTCGCCGGCTTGTACGTAATGATCCACGACGGCCACGCCTTCCTGCTGGCGGACCCGACGGTGAACTTCGACCCCACGGCCGAGGAACTCGCCGACATCGCCGTGATGGCGGCGGAGAAGGCGCGGGAGTTCGACATCACGCCGCGCGTCGCCATGCTTTCCTTCTCCAACTTCGGCTCGACCCGCCACCCCCGGTCGGCCAAGATGGCCGAGGCCACGGCGCTGGTGCGCCGCCGCCGGCCGGACCTGATGATCGACGGGGAGATGATGGTCGAGATCGCGGTCACGCCGGGACTGCGCGCCGCGGACTACCCGTTCTCCACACTGGTCGGGGAGGCCAACGTCCTGATCTTCCCCAGCCTGGAGGCGGCCAACACCGGCTACAAACTCCTGCAGCACCTCGGCGGGGCCGTGGCCATCGGCCCGATCCTGATGGGTATGGCCAAGCCGGTGCACGTCCTCAGCCGCGGAACGGAGGTCTCGGACATCGTCAACATCGCGGCCATCGCGGTCGTGGACGCGCAGGAGGTCGACCGCGGGCGCGCCAGCGCCAAAGTGGTGGCGTAGGGAGGGAATGCGGTGCGGGCCAAAGAGATCATGTCCACGCCGGTGCTGACCGTGGCGCCGGAGACGCCGGTGCGGGACGCCGTGCAGTTGATGCTGGGCAACCACGTCAGCGGCCTCCCGGTAGTGGACGCGCGCGGCCACCTGGTGGGGGTCATCACGGAGGCGGACCTTCTCCTCAAGGAGGTGGAACCGAAACCGCCCCCGCCGGTGGTGGAATGGGCCGGGCCGTGGCTCTGGTTCGAGCGCTGGGTCGGTGGCCACCGCAAGGCCGCGGGGCGCACGGTGGGCGAGGTGATGACGCACCACGTCATCACCGCCGACGAGGAGACGCCGGTGCACGAGCTGGCCGCCCGCATGATGCGCCACCAGATCAACCGGCTGCCCATCGTCCGCGGCCGGGAGGTGGTGGGGATCGTCACGCGCGCGGACATTCTGAAGGTCTTCCTGCGCTGCAACGAAGAACTGGCGGCGGAGGCGCAGCGGATCGCCGGTGACTACATCTGGCCGCGGGAGGAGGTGCGCGCCGCCGTGAAGCGGGGCGTGCTGGTGCTGCGCGGCCGGCTGGCCTCTCCGGGCCGGCGCGCCACCCTGCTGCAGCAGCTAGAGCACATCGACGGCCTGATCGCCATCGACGCCACCGACCTGGAGCACGCCTTCCCGGAGCACGTGCGCATCGGGGAGTGATCGGCGCGCCGGCGGGCTGCTGAAACGACAGTAGTCCTGGAGAAGTCCTCGCTCCTCCAGGACTACTTGTTTCCCTTCGCTTACAATTTA
>CAYHPT010000163.1:0-3774 GCA_964358435.1 uncultured bacterium
ATCGAGTCCAACATCCGGCTGGGGAACGTCGAGATCAGCGACGAAGCGGTCCGCCGGGCGGCGGAGTTCGTCAACGCACACCGCTTCATCGACCGGCTGGCCCGGGGCTACAAGACCGAAGTGAAGGAGCGCGGGGCGACGCTTTCGGTGGGGCAGAAGCAGTTGATCGCCTTTGCCCGGGCGATCGCCCACAACCCGGAGATCCTGCTCGTCCTGGATGAGGCGACGAGCAGCGTGGACGTGGAGACGGAGATCCTGATCCAGGACGCCCTGCAGAAGGTGCTGCGCGACCGGACCTCGATCATCATCGCGCACCGCCTCTCCACGATCCAGCATGTGGACCGCATCATCGTGCTGCACAAGGGGCATATCGTCGAAGAGGGCCGGCACCAGGGACTGCTGGCCCGCGGCGGCATCTACACCAAGCTCTACCAGCTGCAGTACCGCGACCAGGAAGTGCGCATCCCGCGGATGACCCGCGGCGAGGGCTAGCCGGGTGATGGACGATCCCGTGCTCGTGGAGGTGAAGCGGGTAGTCCTGGAGGCCCTGGAGCAGCGGCGCGGCCTGATCGCCTTCTCCAAGATCGAGGCGCTGGAGATGGACCGCCTGGCCCGGCAGTACGAACTGGCGGTCCTGGAGCGTGTGCGGGGCGAACTGGACCGCCTGCCGCCGAAGGGCCTGGCCATCAGCCTGCGCAACTTACTGGAACGGATGGATGATCAGCTCAAGGACCTGGAAGCGCGGGCCGGCATCGCGGAGTCCTCGCGTCGGCTGCAGCGAGACGACATCACCTGGCGGACCTTTGAGGACGTGGCCGCATTGCTGGGGGTCGAGTCCTGAAAAAGTGCATCCTAGAGGGCACGGTGATGGCGAGATGGCGCTGACCGTGGGGCGGCGGATGCCGCGGGTGGACGGGCGCGAGAAGGTGACCGCGGCCGTCCGCTACACCGAAGACCTGCGTCTGCCTGGGCTGCTGCACGCCCGGCTCCTCCTGTCGCCGCACCCGCACGCGCGCATCGGTCGGATCGACAAGGTGGCGGCGCTGGCGGTGGAGGGCGTCGTGGCCGTCTTGCTGGCCGAGGATCTGCCGATCGCGGAAGACGCGACACGGGAAGAGCACCTGCTGCTTGCGTCCGGGGAGACCCGCTTTACCGGGCACCCCGTGGCGGTGGTCCTGGCTGAGAGCGAGACGGCCGCCGCGGACGGCGTGGACGCGCTGGCCGGCGCGGTGGAGTACGAGGTCCTCCCCGCGGTCCTCGACCCGGAGGACGCGATGCGGCCGGACGCCCCGCTGATTAATCCGGAGGCGGGAGGCGGCGACGGGCAGGCGGCGGGGCACGCCGCGGTGACCGTCGAGGCGGTGCAGGACACGAAGCCGCGCAACGCCGCCAGCGTCGTCAAGTTCACCCGGGGGAACGTCGAGCAGGGCTTCCGCGAGGCGGAGGTCGTGGTGGAGGAGACCTTCCACACCGCGCGCGTCTACCAGGCGTACATGGAGCCGCACGCCACGGTCGCCGCGCCCGATCCCGTCACGGGCGGGGTGACGATCTATACGGCGACGCAGGGCGTCTTCTACGTGCGGGCGCAGGTCTGCGATCTGCTCGGGCTCCCCGAGCAGCAGGTGCGGGTCGTGCCGATGACCATCGGGGGCGGATTCGGCAGCAAGATCCTCTTCACGCAGGGATTGACCGCGGCGCTGACGCTGGCGGCCGGTCGACCCGTCCGTCTGGTCCTGCCGCGGCGAGATGACTTCCTCGTGGCGAACGTGGCGCCGGCGACGAAGATCACCGTGCGGCTGGGCGCGAAACGGGACGGCACGCTGGTGGCCCTGCGGGCCCGCCTCGTCTTCGACTGCGGCGCGGAGCCGGGCGGCACCGCCTCCATCGCCGGGACGCTCCTCGGCGGCTACTACAAGGTGCCGCACCTGTTCATTGAGGGTTTCAACGTGATGACCCACCTGCCGCCGGTCGGCGCGTACCGGGCGCCGGGTGCGCCGCAGGCCACCTTCGCCATCGAGGGGATGATGGATCGGCTAGCGCGGCTGCTCGGCCGCGACCCGATCGACCTGCGGCTGCAGAACGCCTCGGCCCAGGGGGACCCGATGCCGAACGGCCGGCCGTGGGCGAAGATGGGTCTCCGCCAGGTGCTGGAGCGGGCGCGGGAGCATCCGCTCTGGCAGAACCGCCGGCCCGGCGAAGGCATCGGCGTGGCCGTGGGCGGGTGGACCGGCGGCGTGGAATCCGCCAGCGCCTGCGTGCGCGCCAACACCGACGGCACCTTCCAGGTGGTTGTGGGCGCGGTGGACCTTACCGGGACCTTCACGGCGATGGCGCAGATCGCCGCGGAGGTCCTGGGCGTACCGGTGGAGCACGTGCGGGTCATCGGCGCGGACAGCGACCAGGCGCCCTACGCCGGGATGTCCGCCGGCAGCAAAACGATCTACACGGTCGGCGCGGCTGTGCGTCTGGCCGCCGAGGACGCCCGCCGGCAGATCCTGGCCATCGCCGCCAAAGAACTGGAGGCGCGCGAGGACGACCTGGAGATCGCCGACGGCCAGGTGCAGGTCCGCGGCGTGCCGTCGAAGGGGGTCGGCCTGGACGACATCACGGAGAAATCGATGCGTTTCGGCGCCAAGTATCCGCCGGTGTTCGGCCGCGGCTCGGTGGCCGCCCCCAAGCAGTCACCGGGGTTCGCGGCGCATCTGGTGGCGGTGGCCGTGGATCACGAGACCGGCGAGGTGCGCATGGAGAAGCAGGTCGTGGTGCAGGATGTCGGGTTTGCCATCAACCCCGCGGCGGTGGAGGGGCAGATCTTCGGCGGCGCGGCGCAGGCTACCGGCTGGGCGCTCCTTGAAGGGCTGACCTACGACGGCGGCGGGACGCTGCTTTCCAGCACCTTCACGGACTACGCTATCCCCCGCGCGGCCACGGTCGCCCCGCTGGAAGCGGTCATGGTGGAGGTACCGTCGGTGGAAGGCCCCTTCGGGGCCAAAGGCGTGGGGGAACCGCCGGTCATCGCCGGCGCGGCGGCGGTGGCCAACGCGGTGGCCGATGCCACCGGGGTCTACATCACGACCCTGCCGCTGACGCCCGCCCGCGTGCTTACCGCCCTGGGCCGGAACGCCTGACGCGGCGAAAATTGGGGATCCTACGCGGATCCTTTCTCCGCGTCTCGCACGCGGCGGACGAGCGCGCGCATGATCTTGCGCGTGATCACCGGCGCGGCGGAGAGGATCCGCCAGAAGTCCCGGTGTCCCACCACCAGCAGGCGCATCGGGGTGACCGCCTCGACCGTGGCCGAGCGGGGCTCCCCGTCGAGCAGGCTCATCTCACCGATGAAGTCACCGGGGCCCAGCCGCACCTTCCGGCCGCGGGCGGTGCGGACGTCCGCTTCCCCCTCCACGATGACGAAGAACTCTCGCCCGGTCTCTCCGGCGGTGGCTAGCCGCTTCCCGGCAGGAACCTCCACTTCGTCCGCCAGGCCGGCGACCTGCGCGAGTTCCTTCCGCGACAACCCGCGGAAGGTCGGGATCTGCTCGAGCAGGGCAATCTTGTTCGCCTTCCGCCACAGCGGCACGCACGTCACCTCCAGACCGGGATGGCTCTCTGATTCACCCCGCCGGGCGCCCTTCCCTGCGTGCGCGGCGTCAGGACTAGGCGCCGGCGAGGGCGGCGACTCGCTGGACCTGCGGGGACTGGAGGAAAACGGCGCGCAGCCGTTCGTCGGGGACGGTGGCGGCCAGGCGTTCGATGATCTCCCGCCCCCGGGAGGCG
>CAYHPT010000164.1:0-3754 GCA_964358435.1 uncultured bacterium
GCGCGGCGTCCCCATGGGTGTGGTCACGTCGAAGCGGCGCGTCTCCGCGCTGCCCACCCTTGCCGCTTTCGACCTGGGGCGGTACTTCCGCGTGATCATCTGCGAGGACGACGTCCCGGTACCCAAACCCGACCCGGCGCCGCTGCTGCTGGCCGCCGCCCGGCTGGGGGCGGTACCGCCGGAGACGGCAATGATTGGCGACGGCGAGGTGGACGTCCAGGCCGGGCGGGCGGCGGGGATGCGCACCGCGGGCGCCCTGTGGGGCACGGTGGATCCCGAGGCGCTGCGCGCGGCGGGGCCGACCTGGCTTCTGCGGGCGCCGACCGACCTGATCGTCCTCTTCGGGGCTTAAGGCGGAGGACTCAGTCCCGCTCGCGGGGCTGGTCGGATTCCTGTTGCTGGCGCAGGCGAGCGATGTAGAGGCGGGCCGCCTGCGCCATGTCCGCGCTGGCCTCCTCTTCACCCGGCGCCGGACGCCACTGATCGGCGGCCTCGTATTCCCGGTCTTCTTCGTTCGCCGGCGGGGGCGCCTGCCGCAGCCAGGCCATTACCGCCGCCGCGGCGCGTCCGGCGACCTCGCGGAGGACGGGCAGGCGGCGCAGCGTCACTTCCGCGACGAAGAGCCCGAGGGCCGCCACCGTCAGCGGCGGCCACGCCGGGACGCGGCGTTCCCCGCCGGCCGCGGGAGGGGCGAGGATCTCCGCGGGTGACGTCATCACGCGAGCCCCGGCGACCTCCACCAGGTGGGAGAGGCCACCCCAGCCGAGGCCGGAGGCCGCAAGTTCGGGCGAGTACGGCACGGCGACGGCGGTGCGCCCCACGCCCGCCACCCGCCCCTGCCGGCGCGCCTTCACCGTCACGAGGTACCCGCCCGGTTCGTCCACCGTCAGGCGTCCCTCGTAGCGCCCCGGCGCCGTCTGCTCCAGGGCGGCGGCCCCGCTCTGTCCGACGATCTCTGCCCGCGCCTCCAGCCCGGTCAGCAGCGTGCCCTCCCGGTCTCGGGCGTCGAGTACCACGCGGACCTGATCCCCCTCAACCTGCGCCTGCACGTCGAGCTGGCTGAAGGGCGCGGCGATCGTCCAGCGCACGAGCCGTGACCAGAAGAGCGCGGCGTCGGACCAGCCCAGCCACTCCGCCGCCCAGCGCGGGCGGGCGTCGGAGGTGAACGCCACCGCGCGGCCCAGCCCGAACTGCCAGGTGGCGAGCAGAGGGTCCTGCTGCGGCGTCAGCGCGTGCAGCGTCGCCGCCGGCTTGGGCGCGGTGGCCACGTACCCCCGCAGCGGCGGCAGGGTCAGGCCGCGCAGCAGCGGCGAGGCCGGCGAGAGCAGCGGGCGGAAGCGCTCCTCGATCAGGTAGGCGCGCGTGGCCAGCACCGCCTCGGCCGTGACGATTTGCGGGATCGTGTAGAGGTCGCGGGTGAAGTAGTAGCGGCCCCGCCCCCAGGCCGCCAGATCGCGCATGATCTCCTGGTCGGCGTCGTTGCCGATGGCCACGCTGCTCACCGTGATCTTGTCCCGCGCCATCCGCCCCACCAGGCGCTCGAAATCGCCGGGATCGGTCTGCCCATCCGAGAGGATGATCACGTGCCTGACCTTGGCCTCCGCCTGCTGCAGCGCCTTGTCCGCCTCCTGCAGCGCCGGGTAGAGGTTAGTGCCGCCGCCGGCGGTGATGCGCGCGACCTGCGCCAGGATGCGGTCCCGCTGCCGCGCCTCCGTCGGCCGCACCAGCCAGTGCGGCACCTGGTCGAAGGCGATGACCCCGATCAGGTCGCGCTCCCCCAGCAGGTCGATGACCGACTGCGCCGCCTCTTTGGCCAGTTCCACCTTGGCAATCTCAGTGCCAAAACTGCCCATGCTGCCGGAGGCGTCGATCACCAGGATCACGGCGACAGACGGAATCGCTACCCGGTGGCGCACGTCCATCGACAGCGGCAGCGCCGCCTCCAGATCCGTCCCCGCATAACCGCCGACGCCGAACGCGTGCGGGCCGCCCACCGCGACCAGGCCGCCGCCCATCGCGGCGACGTAGTCGCGCAGCGCGCGCATCTGCGCCGGGGAGAGGATCGTCGCCGGCACGTCGTCCAGCACGACTGCGGGGATGCCGGCGAGTTGGACCGCTTCCGCGGGCAGCGCCTCCGGCGTGATCTCCCGTACCGTCAGCCCCTGGGCGCGCAGCCAGCGGGGCAGCGGGCCGCTCTCCCGCGCCGCGTACAACACCGTTGGCGCGCCGGCGACCTGCACGACGGCGAACCCGCGGTTGTTGTCCGCCAGGTCGTCCGGGGTGACCTCCAGCCGCGCCTCATAGGTCAGGGCCCCCGGTGCGGTCGCCTGCTGCGTGACGCGCAGCAGGGTCCGCCCCGCCGGCAGCCGGACCGGCCCGCGCCAGACCTCGCGGCCGGCGAGCAGCAGACGCAGTGTCCCGGACGCGGCCGCGGAGGCTTCGGCCCAGATCCGGACCTCGAACCGCTCGCCGGCCTGGACCTCCGGCGGCGCCTGGAGCGCATCGATGCGCGCATCGGCCGCGCCGGCGATGCCCAGCGGAACGATCCCCACCTCCACCCCCCCGGTTGCGGCCAGTGCCGCCGCCTCCGCGGCGCCGCCGGCCGTGTCCTGGCCGTCCGTCACCAGCACGATGCGGCGCGCCCCCGACGGCGGCAGCAGGCCCAGCGCGGTGCGGATGGCCGCGCCGATGTCGGTGCGGTGCGCTGCCGGGCGGGCGGCCGGCGCGAGCCGCGGCGTCTCGCTCAACCCTTCGGCGACGATCGCCTCCGCCCCAAAGGTGACGAGACCGAACCGGTCCCCCTGATGCTTGGCGGCGGCCGCCGCGCGCGTCAGGTCGAGCGCTCGCTGCCGCTCCGCCGCAGGGACGCTGTCCGACAGGTCGAGCGCAAAGACCACGGCGAGATCCCGGCCGCCGCGGGCAATCTCCAACCCGGCCAGCGCCAGCAGCAGCAGTCCGACGACGGCCAGGCGGAGGACCGGCAGCGTGCGCCGCAGCCGCGGCGTGCGACGGAGCGTCGCCGGCTGCGCCCGCAGCCAGAGGATCCCTTCGAGCACGAGGGCCGCGATGCCGAGCAGCAGCAGAATCCACCACAGCTCCTGCTGGCGCAGGTCCCCGCCGGCGGTCGTCTGCCCGGCTGAGGGCCCGACCCCGCGCAGGTCCGACTCCCCCATTGCGGCGGCGACCATAATCGGCCGCTCGACCGTCCCCGCCCGCAGCGTGTACAGCCCGGCCCGCTCCAGCCGCGGGAGGACCAGCGTGCCATTGCGGACCTCCACCGAGACCGCCCGTCCGGACGGATCGACGATCTGCGCGCGCGCGACCGCCGGCGCCGGCAGCACAAGCGAGGTACCCGCCTCCACTGTCGTTGTGGGCGCCAGCCACTCCAGCGCGTTGGCCATCAGGATAGGAAAGGCCGGATGCATCGGCAGCTCGGAGCGGAGCAGGTCGAAGGGCAGCAGGACGGCGCGCAGTTCAGGGCGCTCGAGCACCCAGAGGAGCGGCACCGTCCCCTCCGCCAGCACCGTCCCGCCGCGGGAGCGCAGGGTGAAGGCCTCCTCGACGCGGATGCCGGTGAGATCGGCCAGCCGCAGCAGCGGGTGTGTGGACACGACGCGCAGGACCGAGACGCCGCGGGTGGTGCCTTCCACGTCCAGCGGCAGCGTCTCCGGTACCGTGCCGACGATCAGGTAGCGCCCCGGCGGCAGCGTCGTGGCGGGCACGCGGTCGAGGACGACCAGGTCGTAGGCGCCCC
>CAYHPT010000165.1:0-3753 GCA_964358435.1 uncultured bacterium
GACTTGAGATCAACCTGCGGACGCACCGGCCGCTGCGGGAGCGGGAAATGGCCGTGCGGCTGCTGCGCGCCGGGAAACTCCGCCTGCTGCCCGACCGCGCAGGCCGCGTCGCGCGCCGCCCGGCCCCGGCGGGCGCTATCGCCTACTATCCCGGCTGCGCCCTGCACGCCAGCGCCCGTGAGTACGATGCCTCGACCCGGGCCGTGGCCGCCGCACTGGGCCTGCAGTTCCGCGAGATCGAGGGATGGCGCTGCTGCGGCGCCACCGCCGCGCATCAGTCCTCGCATCAGCTGGCCGTGGATCTCCCGCTGGCGAACCTGACACTGGCGGCGCGGGGCGGGTACTCTACCGTCACCGCGCCGTGCGTCGCCTGCTTCTCCCGCCTGCGCCACGCTCAAGTGGACGCGCCCGATCGAGTCCCGCCCGGACTCCGCGTGCAGCATCTCCTGCACACGCTGCTGGAAGGGGGAACCGATCCCATCAGTTCGCGGGTGACCCGTCCGCTGCGGGGGCTACGGGTGGCCTGCTACTACGGCTGCCTGCTCACACGGCCGCCGGGGGTCACAGGTGCCGCGCATCCGGAGAATCCCTCGGAGATGGAGACGCTGATCGAGGCGCTGGGAGCGGAACCGGTCGCCTGGTCATACAAAACAGAGTGCTGCGGGGCGGCGCACGCCCTGGTCCGGCCGGACCTGGTCGTCGAGTTAATCGGCCGCATCCTCCGCGACGCGCGGGCGGCGGGCGCGGAGGCGCTGGCGGTGGCCTGCCCGCTATGCCAGCACAACCTGGACGCGCGCCAGGAGGAAGCCTCTCGTGCGGCGGGACTCTCTCCGCTGCCGGTCTTCTTCTTCACCCAGTTGATGGCCCTGGCATTCGGTCTGGAGGAGCGAGCCGTCGGGCTGGACCGGCTGCTGGTCGATCCTCGGCCGCTGCTGCGGATGCGCGGTCTGCTCTCTGTGGGGGAAACGCGCGGCGAACACGCCGGCCGCGGCGACCGTCACTGACGTTAAGGAGGCGAGCATGTACCCGGAGATGCCCATCGAAGCATTCCTCACGAGGCTGGCGTCAGCGGATCCCGAACCGGGCGGCGGGGCGGCGGCCGCGCTGGCCGGAGCCACCGGCGCCGCGCTGATCAGCATGGTGGCCAACCTGACGATCGGGAAGGAGAAGTACGCGGCGGTGCAGGGAGAGATGGACGAGGCGCGGGGTCGGGCCGAGCAATTGCGCGCGAGCCTGCTGGCCGCCATCGACCGGGACGCCGAGTCTTTCCGCCGGGTGATGGACGCCTACAAATTGCCGCGCGAGACCGACGAGCAAAAGGCGGCGCGCAAGCAGGCGATTCAACTGGCGCGGCGCGACGCGACGAAGGCTCCCCGGGAGGTCGTGCGGCTGTGCCGGGAAGCGGCGGACTGGAGCAAGGTCAATGCCGAGAAGGGGAACGCGCAGGTGATCACCGACGCGGCCATCGCCGGGATCCTCGCCGACGCCGCGGCGCAGAGCGCCGCGCTGAACGTGCGCATCAACCTGGGGCCGATCGGCGATCCGGCCTTCACGGATCCGCTGTGGGCGGAGATCCAGGAGAGCCTGGAAGCGATCCGGATCGTGCGGGATGACGTGCTGAAGTTCACCTACGAGAAACTGGGGTGACGCGCGTGGCGGAGATCATCGACGGGGTTGCCATCGCCGAGGAGATCAAGGCGGAACTGCGGGCGGAGGTGGCGGCGCTGGCCGCCCGCGGCGTCACGCCGGGCGTGGCCACCGTCCTCGTCGGCGACGATTACGGGGCGAAGATGTACCGCCGCCAGATCGAGCGCATCGCGGCGGAGATCGGCCTCTCCTACCGCGACGTCACCCTGCCGGGAGACACCTCGCTTGCGGAGGTGCTCGCCGGGATCCGCTCCCTCGACGAAGACCCGGCGGTGCACGGGATTCTCCCGCTGCGGCCGCTGCCCAAGGGGATGGAGGCGCCGGTGCTGGAGGCCCTCGACCCGGCCAAGGACATCGACTGCCTGCACCCGATCAACGCCGGCCGGCTGGCGCTGGGGCAGCCCGCCGTCTACCCGGCCACCCCGTGGGCGTGCTACGTCCTGCTGGAACGGTACTTCGCCCGCAAGGGGCTCGACCCCAAGACCACCTTCGAGGGCAAGGAACTGGTCATCGTCGGGCGCAGCAACATTGTGGGCAAGCCCGCCTACTTCCTGGCGCTGGAGCGAAACGCCACCACGACCACCGTGCACTCCTTCACCTGGCGGGCCGGGACGCTGCCCGCGCACACGCGACGGGCCGACATTTTGATCGTGGCCATGGGCAAGGCGGAGTTCATCAAGGCGGAGATGGTACAGCCCGGAGCGATCGTCGTGGACGTGGGCATCAATATGGTTCCGGCCCTCGACGCCGCCGGCAGCCCGGTGCTGGACGAGAAGGGCCGGCCAAAGCGCCGCACCGTGGGCGACGTCGCGTTCGACGAAGTGAAGGAAGTCGCCGGCGCGATCACGCCCGTCCCGGGCGGCGTGGGGTCGGTGACCAACGTGCTGTTAATGAAGAATGTCGTGCGGGCGGCGGAGCGCCGCTAGCGGGGGGCGCACTCATGGCGCAGACAACCGCAGCGCAGCAGGCGCGGCTCCGTAAGACGATGTACCTGGGCGATCCCCTGGCCGAGCCGCCCCCGCCCGACCTGCTGGCGGTGCTCGACCCCCTCCGCGGTAAGGACGACGCGCTGGTCACGGTGCTGCAGCGCATCCAGGGACTCTATGGCTATCTGCCGACGCGGTCCGTGCGCTACGCCGCGCGGGAAATGGGCATCCCGCTGGCCCGCATGTTCGGGGTCGCCACTTTCTACAACCAGTTCCGTTTTACGCCACCGGGGCGCATCCGGCTCCAGGTCTGCTGCGGCACCGCCTGCCACGTCCGCGGCGCCCCGGCCATTCTGCAACGGCTGAAAGACACGCTGCAAATCGCCGCCGACCAGACCACGCCGGACGGCATGTTCACGCTGCAGACAGTCTTCTGCGTCGGCGGGTGCAGCCTGGCTCCGGTGGTAGTGTCCAACGGCGAGGCGCACGGGCGCATGACGGCGGTGGGCGCAGAGTGGCTGGTGCGCGACCTGCGCGCGGCGGAGGAGGGTGGGCAGGAGGAAGGACGACCGTGAGCGCCTCGATCAGGATCGGCACTTCCACCTGTGGTCTGGCCGCTGGTGCGGAGGAAACCGTCCGCGCGCTGGAGGCCGCGGTCGCGCATTTGGGGCTGCCGGCGACGATCAAGCGCACCGGGTGTCTCGGCGCCTGCCACCGCGAGCCGCTGGTCGAGATCAGCGTGAACGGCACGAGCGTGCTTTACGGGCCCATGGGCCCCGCGCACACGCGTGAACTGCTGGCCGGCCACTTCGGTCTCCCCGGGGCGGAGCGCCCGCCCGACGACTGGGTGGTTAGCCGCACTCCCGAACGGCGCGACTACCCGTTCTTCGCCCCGCAGGCCAAGGTGACCACCGCCAACTGCGGCGTGATCGATCCGCTCTCCCTGGACGACTACCTGGCGGCCGGCGGGTACGAGGGCCTGCGCCGCGCGCTGGCCATGCCCCCGGAGGCGGTGATCGCGGCGGTGCAGCAGAGCAAGCTGCGCGGCCGCGGCGGCGCGGGGTATCCCACCGGCGTGAAGTGGGAGATCTGCCGCAACCAGCCCGACCCTCTGAAGTACCTGGTCTGCAACGCCGATGAGGGCGACCCCGGGGCGTTCATGGACCGCACGGTGATCGAG
>CAYHPT010000166.1:0-3753 GCA_964358435.1 uncultured bacterium
GTCTCGGGATGGATCAGTCGACTGATCGCCTCGTAACCGGCAACCAGGGCGCTGAACAGGATGATCAGCACGATCAGGATTCCCGCCAGATCCTCCACCCTTCCGTAGCCATAGGTGAACGTCGCACTCGGCTTGCGGCGCGCCAGCATGAAGGCAACCCAAAGCGGGATCGCAGTCGTTGCGTCCCCGATATTATGGATCGTGTCGGCGAGGAGCGCAACGCTGCCGGATAAGAAGACAACGACCACCTGGAGCAGGGCGGTCGCTAGGAGCCCGACGAAGGACCACTTGATCGCCCAAATCCCCCGCTGCGTCGAGAGGATCGTCGGATCGATCATCCCGTGGGTGTGGCCATGGCCGTGACCGTGGCGCTGGTGATCATGGTGGTGGGGTTGACGGTCGTTCGCTGAGTCATGTCCTTGAGCCATTGTCTGCTCTCCCCGCCGTCGACGCTTCGCCTTAATGATGCCTGCTGAAGAGGCGCGGTCAAGAGCATTCTCTCACTGGCAAGGAGTCCCGGACGCCGATCGTAATACCCACCGCCCCACAGCATCGGGTCGACTGTTTAGCCCTTTCGGGCGGACGAGTCCACCCGGAACAGGAGGGCCGAAATCGGGCGGCGGCCCGATGTCCAGGATCGGCGGCGCCTGCCTATCCTGCATGTGGAAGGTCGGGTCTGACGGATGAAACGGAGGGAACCGCGCATGAGCGTCTGGCGGTGGGATCCCTTTGACGAACTCGTGACGCTCCGGGAATCGATGGAGCACCTCTTTGAAGAGATGTACAGCTGCCGGCCGCCGCTGTTCCGCGACGCGCCCGTGATGTGGGAGACGGAGGGCGCGCTGGTCTTCCGCGCCGAACTGCCCTCCGCCGACCCTGCCCGGATCGAAGTCAGCCTGAGCGAAGACACGCTGACCGTCACGGCCGAGGGGCTGCGCCGCACCATCCCGCTGCCCGTCCCCGTGGCTCCGGGTCAGGCGCGGGCGACCTTCCGGGACGGCGTGCTGGAGGTGCGCATGCCAAAGGCCGGCGCGGAGAAGGTCACGCACATCACCGTGGAGGCGGCCTGAGGACCGCGCCGCAAATCGCCGGAGGCCCCGTCATGAACACCCCCCCTCGCCGGCTGCTCATCGCCACCGACCTCTCGCGGATGAACGAAGCCTTTCTGGCCACCGTCGCCGACCTGACGCGGGGCTTCCCGGGCCAGTTGATCCTCCTGCACGTCAGCAACATCGCCGAATTCGCCGAGATCCAGGATGAGACCGGCATGGCCTTCGACCAGTACATGGAGAGCATCCGCTCCCGGCTGCAGGACATGGTGGAGCGGCTCTTCGCCCCGGGAATGCCGGCGCGGATCGAGGTACTGCCCGACGACTCTGTCGCCCACGGCATTCTGGCCGCGGCCGACCGCGTCGGCGCCGACATGATCGTCATGGGGACGCACGGCCGCACCGGGCTCTCCCGCCTGGTGCTGGGCAGCGTCGCCGAGGCGGTGCTGCGGCGTGCCGCCGTCCCGGTGCTGGTGGTGCCGCTGGCGGTGGTGGAACCGCGGCAGGCACGGATCGATATCGCCGCACGGGCAACCTGAGGGAGGACGATGCAGACAGCGAGTCTGGCCAGGCGAATCGAGCATGCGGTGTTGAGCCCGGATGCCACCGCAGCCGACCTGGCCCAGGGGGTGCAGGTGGCGGTGCGCTGGGGCGTCAGGGCCCTGGTGGTGAAACCCTGCCACGTCCCCGTGGCGGCGCGCCTGCTGGCCGGCGCCGGAGTGAAACTCGTCACCGTCGTCGGCTTCCCCCACGGCAGCCAGACGACCGAGACGAAAGTCCAGGAGACCCGGCAGGCGGTCGCCCGCGGCGTCGCGGAAGTGGACATGGTCCTGAACATCGGGGCGCTGCGGCAGGGCGAACTGGCTGCGGTATTCTACGACATCCGCGCCGTCGTCGAGGCCGCGGACGGCCGTCCGGTGAAAGTCATCCTGGAGACCTGCTACCTCGAGGACCGGCAGAAGCGCCTGGCCTGCCGGCTGGCGGCGCACGCGGGCGCGGCCTACGTCAAGACCAGCACCGGCTTCGGATCGAAGGGCGCGACGGTCGCCGACGTGGCCCTGATGCGGCGCACGGTCGGCACGCGATTGGGGGTCAAGGCCGCGGGCGGTATCCGTTCCTACCCGGACGTGCTGGCGCTTATCCAGGCGGGCGCCGACCTCCTCGGGACCAGCCACACCGAGGCGATCCTCACCCAGGCCGCGCGGGAAGCCGCGTAGGCTAGCGCGCCGGCCCGAAGATCCCGTTGTTGGCTTTGCCTTCCACCTTCAGCATGCCCACGGCGCCGCGGTCGATGCGGAAGATGCTGTGGTCCACCAGGAGGAAGGTCCCCGGCACCTGCAGCGACATCTCTACGATCGACGCGCCGCCCGCGGGAATGAGCGTGGTCTGGATGTTCAGGTTGCCCCCGCTACCGATCGCGCCTTCGGGATAGACGCGGTCGAAGATCTCCCCGATGACGTGGAACGAGGAGATCAGATTCGGCCCACCGTTCCCCAGGAAGAGGCGGACCTTCTCGCCGACCCTCGCCGTGAGCGCGTTGCCGTCGACCAGGGCCCCGACGCGCCCGTTGAAGACGACGTACTCCGGCTGGGCGATCTTGCCCTTGCTGCTGTCGTAGGCCTGCAGCCCCTTCTCGCCCAGCGCGCCTTTCGTGTAGAACTCGCTCTGCATCACGTAGTACTCGCGGTCCACGCGCGGCAGGCCGCCCTCCGGCTCCACCAGAATCAGGCCGTACATCCCGTTGGCGATGTGCGTGGGGATGTGCGGGCTGGCGCAGTGGTAGACGTAGAGCCCGGGATTGAGGGCTTTGAAACGAAAGGCGGCCGCCTTACCGGGTGGAACCTGCGTCAGCCCGGCTCCCCCGCCAGGACCGTTCACCGCATGCAGGTCAATGGAGTGGATCTGTTTGCTGGTCTGGGCGTTTCGCATCCGCAGGACGATCTCATCGCCGACCCGCACCCGGACCATCGGCCCGGGAACGGTCCCGTTGAAGTTCCAGAAGACGTACTCCACGCCGTCCGCCAGGACGCCCTTGTCTTCCCGCGTCTCCAGGTTCACGGTCACCCGGGCCGGACCGCGCCGCGCCGGCGGCGGGACCTTCGGCGCCGCGGTTAGCGTGGCCGTCACCTGCGGCAGGGATGCCGCGCGGAGCGCCGGGCCGCGCGCCAGCATCGCGAGAGACATCACGAACAGGATCAGCACAGCCGTGCCGAGCAGGAGATACCGCCGCACCGTGCGCACCGCCCCCACCCCCTAGTGGAAATTCTTAGCCTTGCGCTTCCTCCCGGCGGCGCAACCGCCGGGCCACCTGCCAGATCACCCAGATCAGGAGCACGACCGGCAGCGCCCAGAAAAGGACGAAGACGATGTAGATGGTCCATCCGAGGATGTCGCTCATGGTGCCTCCTCAGTGAAGTCGCCGGGCATGATAGTTGCTGTCCAATTGGCCATCGGCCGTCCCTCCCCTTCCGGACGGCTGCGGATGGGTGGGCCCCGCGCCTTAGACGGTGATCTGCTCGCCGCGCTCGGGAACGCGGACCGCGATGCCCCGGGCGGTCAGGCGGTCCGCAAAAGCCAGGGACTGGCTCTCTTCGCCGTGCACGCAGAGGACCTGCCCCACCCGCGGCAGGCATCCGACCCAGGCCAGCAACTCGTCGCGATCGGCGTGGGCGCTGAATGAGTCCAGCACGCGCACCTGCAGTCG
>CAYHPT010000167.1:0-3737 GCA_964358435.1 uncultured bacterium
GCATTCGACACATCCCCGCGGTTCTCAGTGCGCAGTCAAATCGGAAATCCAGGCTTAATCCCGCCAGGGTTTCAGCCGTATTCGCTACATCGCCCTTTGGCCCGGCATGCTCTGCCACAAGAAGAGCACCGCGCCCTGGGGGTCGGCGAAGGAGGCCCACCAGCCATACCCCGGGGTCTCCATCTTGGGCTTCAGGACCCGGCCGCGGGCTTTCTTGATCTCCTTCAACTTCGCGTCGATGTTCGCCACGTCGATGTAGGCCTGGACCGCCGCACGCTTGGGTACCTGCTTGACCTTGTTGATTCCCCCACCCACGCCGCCGCCCGGCGGCGCGAAGAGCGTGTAATCCTTCCCCATGTCGGTGAACGTCCAGCCGAAGATCTTGCCGTAGAAGGCTTTGGCCCGCCGCAGATCGCGCGCGGGGATCTCCACGTGCACAAAACCGTGCATCGCCGTCCCTCCTCACCGGATATGATCGTGATGGGCAGCGTGTAGGTTCGCTGCGGCTCCCGCTATTCCTTGAATCCACATGCCGACCGCCTTCACCCTCGGCGCCAGCCAGCGCTACCCCACTTTGTCCGGGTGGCGTTCGCCGCGGTCCTCGAAACCGCGGGAATCCGCTACGTCCACCGGGGGGAGACCCTGGGCGGCTACCGCACTGGCGGCTACGCGGCCCCCATGGAGACCGACCCTTTCCGGCAGGGGCGCTGCGCGGGGCGGCGTACATGAGAGGTGGAAACGAGGCGCAGGAGGTGTTGTGCATGGAGCTGACCTACTTCGGTCATGCGAGTTTCCTGCTGCGGGCCGGTGACGGGACGACCATCCTGATCGACCCGTACGACACCAGCGTCGGCTATCCGCTCGCCGAGGTGGCACCCACCGCGGTGACGGTATCGCACGAGCACTTCGACCACAGTCACGTCCAGACGGCGAAGGGCAGCCCGAAAGTCATCCGTGGGCTGGCCAGGGAAGGGAAGGAGTGGGCGAAGGTCGATGAGCGGGTCGGCCCGGTACGGATCACGACCGTGCCCACCTTCCACGACGGCAGCAAAGGCTCTGAGCGCGGCCGCAATGCCATCTTCATCTTCGAAGTGGACGGGATGCGAGTCGTCCACGCCGGCGACCTCGGCCACACCCTCGATGCGGGGCAGACGCGCGCCGTGGGCCGGCCCGACGTGTTGTTGATACCCGTCGGCGGCTACTACACCATCGGCCCGGCGGAGGGTGAGGCCGTCATCGCCGCTCTGGACCCGCGCCTCGTCGTCCCCATGCACTACAAGACCGAGGTCAACGCCGGCTGGCCGATCGGGTCGGTCGACGACTTCGTCCGCGGCAAAGCGAAGGTCTCCCGGCAGGGACAGACTGTGAAGCTCAGCCGGGAGACGCTCCCCGCGGACGGATCGATCTGGGTCCTGGCACACAGAGGGGCCTGACTAAGGCGACGACCGTGAAGCTCGACCTGGAGGCACGCAAAGTCCTCGAACGCGTGCCGGGGAAGACGCCACAGCACCTCCGGCTGCGGCGGCGATAACCGCGGCGGCGCCGCTCAGCGCCGGGCGTCGAGCCGTCGCAGATAGGTCAGCAGCGTCCGCACCCCGAACCCCGTGGCGCTGCCGTGAGGCCGGTAGGGACCGGTCCCTTCATCCAGATCCATAAAGGCGACGGGTGCGATGTCCAGGTGCGCCCAGGGCTTCCCGCCGGTGAACTCCTTGAGGAAGGCCGCGCCCTTCTCCGGGGATCCCCAGCGCGACGCGGAGTTCCGCAGGTCGGCGACCTTGCTCTTCATCGCCTCGCCAAATTCCTCATAGAGCGGCAGCGGCCAGAGCCGCTCGCCGGCCTCGTCGCCCGCCTCGCGCAGCGCGGCGATGAGGCGCTGGTCCGTCCCCATGATCGCCGCGGCGTGGGGGCCCAGGGCGATGCGCGCGCCGCCGGTGAGCGTGGCGACGTCGATGACCTCGTTGACCCGCTGCCCCGCCGCGTAGGCGATGGCGTCGGCCAGCACGAGGCGCCCTTCGGCGTCCGTGTTCGTGATCTCGATGGTCTTGCCGTTCATCGCCTTGACGATGTCGCCGGGCTTCATCGCCGCCGGCCCGGGCATGTTCTCCACCGCGGCGGCGATCCCCAGCACGCGCACGTTCTTCACCGTCTGCGCCACCGCCGTCATGACGCCCAGCACCGCGGCCGCGCCGGCCATGTCTTCCTTCATCGTGATCATGTCCTCGGGCTTCTTCAGATCCAGCCCGCCGCTGTCAAAGGTCAGCCCCTTCCCCACCAGGGCCACGGTGCGGCGCACGTTGGCCGGAGTGTAGTCCATCACAATCAGCCGCGGCTCCTCGGCGCTGCCCTTGGCCACCGCCAGCAGCGCGTTCATCCCCAGGCGAGAGAGACCGCCGGGCCCCAGCGTGGTCACGCGCAACCCCGCCTGCTTCCCCACCTCGGTGGCCTTGTCGGCCAGCTTCGTGGGCGTCATCACGTTGGGCGGTTCGTTGGTCAGGTCGCGCGCCAGGACCGTCCCCTCGGCGAAGAGGCGGCCTTCCGCCAGCCCGCGCTCGGCGGCCCTCTGCTGCGCCCGGTCGGCGACCACCAGGTCGACGCGGCTGATCGGGCGGCCGGTCTCGCTCTTGTAGCGCTCAAACCGGTAGGCCCCGAGGATAATCCCCTCCACGCGGGCCTGCGTGAAGAGGCGCAGCCGGGCGTCGCGTTCCGCCAGCGGGGAGAAGGCCACGTGCGCCAGCCGCATCTCCACCGCGCGGCGGACCGCCGCGGCGGCCGCCGTGCGCACCGTCTCGGGCGACTGCGTCTTCTGCGGGCCCAGGCCGACGACGATGATGCGCTTGGGCCCTACCCGGCCGTGGGTGTGCACGACCACGGTCCGGCCGAGCTTGCCGGTGAAGCCCTCCTCCTGCAGCGCCTGCTGCAGTCCCCGGCCCAGCGCCCGGTCCAGCGACGCCACCGGGCCATCCAGTTTGCCCAGCGGTTCGTGCAGGCCCACCGCCAGCGCGTCGCAGATGTGGCTGGTCAGCGGCTTGACGACGATGCGGAATTCCATCAATGACCGATCTCCTCTCCCCGACCCGTCTGTCTGGCCCGCGTGTACACCAGGTGCATCGTGGCCACGTCCTCGAGCGCGATGCCCAACGACTCGAAGAGGGTGACCTCTTCATCGTCCTGCCGACCCGGCGCCGCGCCCGCCACCACCGCTCCCAGTTCCGCCACGCGGTCCCAGGAGAGGCGGCCTTCGTGGATCGGCGCCAGCAGGTCCCCCGCTTCCTCCAGCGCCTGCTCTTTGGAGTCGACGACGATCCGCTCCGCGCGGGCGACGGCCGCGCTGTCCAATTCACGGCGGTTGGCCGCGTTTGAGCCCGCGGCGTTGACGTGCACCCCCGGGCGGAGCCAGGCGCCCAGCACCACCGGGTCCCGCGCGGTCGTGATGGTGACGATGATGTCCATGTCCTGCACAGCCTCTTCCGCCGAATCGACCGCCACAACCTCCGCGCCGAGCTCCTGTACCATCTCCGCGGCGAAGGCCTCCCGCCGCGGCGGGTTCCGGCTGTAGGCCTTCACCAGCGCCACCGGCCGCACCCGGGCGATGGCCTGCAGCTGCGTCTTCGCCTGCCACCCCGTGCCGATGATACCGACCGCGCCGGCGTCCGCCCGCGCCATGTACTTGGTGGCCACGGCGCTCGCCGCCCCGGTGCGTAGCCGCCCCAGGGTGTCGGCCTCCATCATCGCGAGGA
>CAYHPT010000168.1:0-3733 GCA_964358435.1 uncultured bacterium
GGCGGGATCGCCGGCGCCCTCCACCAGCGCGACGATGTCGGCCGGTGCGCGCATCTCCCGCACCTAGTTGGGCTTCGAGGCCGGGTCGCCCGGCAGCGTGCCCGCCTTGATCTCGACGATGTTGCTGAAGCCGTCCTTGTCCGAGTCCAGGTTCTCGATCGCCTTCAGGGCGGCCGCGTTCTTCCCCTTGCTCAGGAAGTCCTTCCCGTATGGGTTCAGCTCTTTGCTCGGCGGCATCTTGGCATGACAGGTCAGACACGCGGCGTTGGCGAGCGCGGTCCCCTCCTTCGGGTTGTAGGTGCTCTTAAAGACCGTCAGATCATTCGGCAGTGCGAAGGCGACGGCGGCGATCAGGATCAGCGCCACCGCGACCGCAATGCCGATGCCAGTGTGGACCATCCTCGTGCCTCCCCTCTCATGGTGACTGTCCCGCCCGGTCGGGGCGCGGCCCCTCGGTCGTGCGTGCGGCCGTCGTCAGTTCCAGCAGCCGATGTTTGTAGCAGGCGCGCTGCCGCCGGTAGTCGGCGTCGGGGATGCCGCCCGCCTCGTGCAGGTCGTCGAGCGCGGCGATGGCTTTGATCAGGTCCTCTCGCGTGCCCGGGGTCCGCCCCACCGGCCGCGCGCGCCGCCGCAGCAGCGGGTAGACCAGCGCCGCGGCGATCACGCCGGCGAAGGCGGCCACCAGCAGGCGTCGACTCGAACTCTTCGCCACCGGCAGGCCGGAAAGGCCCAGCGTGATCTGCGCGCCCCGCGCCAGCGACTGCCCCGAGAAGCGGGAGTAGGGACCCTGTTCGGTCGCGACCGGCGCCTGGCTCGCGAGCGGGGCCACCGCCAACTGCGCGGCCGGCCCGCCGAAGACCTCGACGGCGTCGGTCGGATAATCGAGCGTTCGGCGGACCGTCGCCTGGCCGCGCGCGTACGGGATTGTGTAGCTGAAGCCGATCTCCCGCGTCCCCGGTTTGATGTCCATCGTGTCCACGAACCCGCCGGGCGCGGCGAAGACGCAGCACTCCATCAGGCCTTCCAGGTACGAGACGTTGGCGGCGCCGTCGGGGAGGCGGAACTGCAGCGTCTCCCGTTTGCCGTCCTCCCGCACCTTGGCGCCGACGTAGGTCCGGTCCGTGGGATTGGCGAAGACCAGCAGTTCCGTGATCTGCACCAGCCCCTCACCGGGCTCGACGATCATATGCTGGATGTTCACCCGGAGGACGCTGGCATCTGTGATGGGTTCGTAGACCCGCATGAGGAGCTGTTTGGCGGTCTCGCCCGCCTTGAAGGTGACCGGCGGGCTGTCGTAATCGCCGCCCTTGTACTTCACGTTGACCAGGTAGGTGCGGGCGGGATCCGCGGAGACGGTGAACGTGAACGCCCCGCGGGGATCCGTGGTCGCGGTCTTCTTGTCCACCTCGGCGTTGTTGACGTAGATCGTCAGCGTGACCGTCTGCCCGCCCACGGGTTTGGCCTTGCCGCCCGTCAGGTTCTGCACCGTCCCGTTGATCGGGCCCTGCGGCACAGGTGCGGCGAAGGCACCCGTCGCCAGCAGCAAGAGCGCCACAGTGACGGCTACGGCGATGGTTGCGCGGTTCATCGCATCACCTCCGCACCCGCCGGCGCGCCGCAGGAGGGGCAGAAACGGGCCTCCCGCGGCAGGCTCTCGCCGCAGGACCGGCAGCGGCCCTTGCCCCGCGCCGCCGCGATCTCTTCTTCGAGCAGGGCTGCCAGGTCACGTCCGCCGCCGCCGGCGCCAGGTGGCGGGGTCGCCTCGGTCCGTGTGATCGCCTCCAGCGCCTTCGCCTCGTAGCGGGCGCGCAGGACCGCGTGGTCCTCCGGCGAGATCTTGCCCGTGGCGTAGTCGAACTCCAGCTCGCGGATCGCGGCCAGGGCCATCTCCTTCTCCCGGCCGCGGTCCGGCGGCGCGATGGGGATGTCCGCGCTCGAGGAGTCCGCGCGCCGCAGCAGCGGCCAGAGGATCAACGCCCCCGTGGCCGCGACGATCAGCACCATCCCGACCAGTTCCATCAGGCCGCCTCACGCATCGAATTTCTTCAGTTCCTCTTCCAGCAACTGGCGCTGCTCCGGGCTCAGCGTCGACGTGGGCGCCGTCACCTGCGGCGCCGGCCGCCGCGTCCAGGCCGCACCCAGCAGCAGGATCGTCACCGCGCCGGCCAGCAGCGCCGCGTACGGCCCCCACCAGGCCAGCAGGTTGAGCCCCCGCCGGGGCGGCGCGGCCAGCACCGCCTCGCCGTACTGCGCCACCAGGACCGCCGTGATCTCCGCAGGGGTCTTCCCGCCCTCGACCATGCGGCGGATCTCCGCCAAGGTGCGGTCACGCGGTCCGCAGACACCGTGCGTGCAGCTGGCCAACGTCAGCCCGCAACCGCACTGGCACATGTATTGTGTGGCGAGCTGATTGACCACGGCCTTCACCGCTGCGGCATCGGCCGCGTGCGCGTGCGTCGGTGCGAGCACGACGGTCAGCGCGGCCAGGGCCGCGATCAGCGTGACGAGCCGCGCCCGATTCATGCCTCCGCCCCCACCAGGTAGCGGGCCCGGGCACGCAGCGCCTCGCGGCGCTCCGGCCAGAAGGCGACCACCGTGCCCAGTGACATCAGCACGCCGCCGATCCACATCCACATCATCAGCGGGTTGACGATTACCTTGAAGTTGGCAGTGCCGTCCGGCCCGATACCGGCCAGGATGACGTAGAGGTCCTCCATCATCGTGGAGCGGATGGCCACCTCGGTCATCGGCTGCTCCTCGTGGCCGCGGTGAATGTTGCGCTGGGGGTTCATCACGGCGATCGGCTCCCGGCCGTTGAAGACGGTCAATGTCGCCGCGGTCACCATGGCGCTCTGCGTCGGGTACTGGCTCATGCCCTCGTAGCGCAGCGTGTACTGGTTGATGGTGACCGTCTGCCCGGGGCGCAGCACCGCCTCCTGCTGCGAGGAGAACGCGCTCCCGGCCATCCCGGCGAACAGCAGGATCACGCCCAGGTGGACGATGTAGCCGCCGTAGCGCCGCCGGTTGCGCAGGACCAGCCGGCCCAGCGCCAGGGGATAGGGCTCGCCGTGGCCGTGCCGCACCATCGCCCCGCGGTGGAAGTCCAGCAAGATGGTGGCCGTGACGAAGGCCGAGAGGGCGAACGCCACGACCGCGATCGGCTGGCGCAGGCCGACGACGAAGAGGATCACCGCCGTCAACACGCCGAGGGCCCCCGGGAACAGGAAGTTCCGGCTCAGGTTTGAGAGCGAGGCTTTCCGCCAGGCCAGCAGCGGGCAGAGCCCCATGACCAGCAGGAGGGCCAGCCCGATCGGCACGTTCACCTGATTGAAGAAGGGCGCACCCACGCTGATCTTCACCCCGCGCACCGCCTCGGAGATCATGGGGAAGATCGTCCCCAGAAAGACCGAGAAGGCCGCGCCCACCAGGATCAGGTTGTTGAACAGGAAGCTGGACTCGCGCGACACGAGCGAGTCCAGGTCGCCGGCCGACTTCAGCCAGGGCAGCCGCAGCGCCAGCAGCGTGAACGAGACGATCAGGATCACAGCGATGAAGGCGAAGAAGAGCGGCCCCATGGAACTGAGGGCGAAGGAGTGCACCGAGGAGAGGACGCCGCTGCGGGTGAGGAACGTGCCGAAGATGACCAGGACGAAGGTGAGGACGATCAGCACCAAGTTCCACACATTCAGCATGTCCCGCTTCTCCTGGATCATCACCGAGTGCAGGAACGCCG
>CAYHPT010000169.1:0-3731 GCA_964358435.1 uncultured bacterium
CGGCTTCGCCGGTACGGAGTCGATTCTGATTGCCACCGGAATCCTCGGCGCCACGGTGATGCCGCACGTCATCTTCCTGCACTCGGCGCTGACGCAGCGCCGCCTCGTGCCGCGGGATGAGGCGCAGGCGCGGCGGCTGTTTCGGTTCGAGGTGACGGACGTGGTCATCGCCATGGGCCTGGCCGGACTGGTGAACGCGGCGATGCTGATCATGGCGGCGTCCACGTTCTACACACGGGGGCTCACCGGCATCGCCAGCATCGAGGAGGCGCACCGCACCCTGGCCCCCCTGCTGGGGTCCGCCAGCAGCGTCGTCTTCGCCGTCTCGCTGCTGGCCTCTGGCCTCTCCTCCTCCACGGTGGGCACGATGGCCGGGCAGGTGATCATGCAGGGGTTCCTGCACCGGCAGATCCCCATCTGGCTGCGGCGCGTCGTGACCATGGCCCCGGCGATCGCCGTCATCGCCATCGGGCTCGATCCCACGCGTACGCTGGTGATCAGCCAGGTGATCCTCAGTTTCGGGTTGCCCTTTGCGCTGGTACCGCTGGTGCTCTTCACCAGCCGCCGGGGCCTGATGGGCGGGCTCGTCAACCGCGCCGGCACCACCGCGCTGGCCGCGGCCGCAACCGCGGTGATCATCGCGCTGAACCTTTTTCTGCTCTACCGGATCGCGATGGGAGGCTAGAAGCATGTTCCGGCACATGCTGGTTCCGCTCGACGGGTCCCGCCTGGCGGAGGCGGTGCTCCCGGTGACCGCCGCGTTCGCCCGGGCGCTCGGGGCGCAGGTCACACTGCTGCACGTTGTCGAATCGGACGCGCCGGCGACGGTGCATGGTGACGTGCACCTCACCCAGGCCGCGGAGGCGGAGGCCTATCTGCGCGGGGTGACCGGATGGATGGCCGCGCAAGGGGTCCACGCGGAAAGGCTGGTGGACCAGGGCGGCGATGTCGCCGCCGTGATCGCCAGCCGGGCGGCGAGCCTCGAGGCTGACCTGATTATCCTCTGCACCCACGGCCGCGGCGAGGTGCGCGCGCTGCTCTTCGGGCGCGTCGCCGAGCAGGTGCTGGCGCGCGGTACGATCCCCGTGCTCTTGATGGCGCCGACGGCGGTGCGTCGCGAAGAGACCTTCACTGTCCGGCGCCTTCTCGTCTCCCTCGACGGCAGCGAGATGGCGGAAGCGGCACTGCCCGCGGCGGTGGTCCTCGCCCGCGGGTTCGGCGCGGGGATCTTGCTGGTCATGGTCGTGCCGACGGTGGCGACCCTCACCGACGACCGGGCGGCGGCCGCCAGACTGATGCCGACCGCCGGAGCCGCCCTCCTCGACGCAGAAGCCGCGGAGGGGGCAACTTATCTCGAAAGCGTCAAGACGCGGCTGGCTCGGGAGGGCGTGACGGTCTCCGCAGCCGTGGAGCGGGGCGAACCGGTGCACGTCCTGCTGGACCGGCTGGCCCGCCCCGATGTGGACCTCATCGTGATGGCCACCCACGGCCGCTCGGGCGTCTCGGCGGTGTGGGCCGGAAGTGTGGCCTCGCGTATCGTCACACGAGCCGCTCATCCGGTGCTGCTGATCAGGATTCCGCGCGCGGAGTAGAGCGCTAGGCCTGTGAGGTCCGGCGGCGCGCCACGGCCGGGCGCTGCCCCGCGGCCTCTTCCTTCCCCGGACGGCCCGGGGCTTCGTGCAAGTTCAGAAAGACCCGGATGATGTCACTGGCGCTGACGATCCCCACGACGCGCCCGCCTTCGACGATAGGAATCCGTCGCACCATCTGCTCGAGCATCATCCCGGCCAGTTCCTCAACGGAAGCGTCCGTGGAGGCGACCACGGGATCGGGGCTCATCACGTCGGCCACCGTCTCGCCGACCCGCCCGACCAGATCGACGACGCTGACCATACCGGCGAGTTGCCCGTTGGCGTCCACGACCGGCGCGCCGTGGATGCGGTAGTGGAGGAGCAGTTCCCCGGCATCCTCGACGGGCATGTCCGGCGCGAGGTTGACCACATCCGTCGTCATGATCTCCCGGGCTTCCATAATGCGCTCTCCCCTCCGGCGAGCCCGTCCGTTTCATTGTTCGCGCCGCGGCCGGAGCAAACCTCTGGACGATCATCGCGCGACGCCGGATCGGCACGGCGCCTCGCCTGAGTGTACCGACCTGACGTGAAATCGGGTCTCCGCCTGATGCCGTTCCGCACACCGCGTACCTACCGTGGAGGTGGCCGCGCGGCCGCCGGCCAGCGACGTTCGCGATCAGATGCGCCGGGAAGGAGTGCGAGCGATGGAAGTCCGCGTGCAGTGGCAAGGCGGGACGCGGTTTCAGGGGATCACGCCTCTGGGGACGACCGTGACGATGGACACCCATCCCGAGCAGGGGGGATCAGACACCGGCCCCACGCCCATGGAGACGCTGCTCATGGCGCTGGCCGGCTGCACGGCGATGGACGTTGTGCCCACCCTGCGCAAGATGCGGGCCCCGCTGGAGGACCTGATCCTGCACGTCTCGGCGAGGCGGGCGACGGAGCATCCCAAGGTCCTGACCGACGTCCACCTGCGGTACGTGGCCCGCGGACGAGGGCTGCAGGAGGAGCAGGTCGAAAAGGCGGTCAGGCTCTCCCAGGAGAAGTACTGTTCGATCGCCGCGATGCTGCGTCTGGCTGCGCGCATCACCACCGAAGTGGTGGTAGAGGATGCGGCGGATCAGGCGACCGTGGCCTGAGTCCGGCCGCACCCGGCATATGCGCATCCGGCCGGCCGGATGGGAGTGATGGAGATGGCCAGTGCACAGCAGCCGGCAGCCGCCCCGGAGATCCGGGTGACCCGCATCCTCTTGCCCACGGACTTTTCCCCGGGCGCGGAACCGGCGGCCCGCTGGGCGGCCGCGCTCAGCCGCGCCTTCGGTGCCGAATTGATCCTGCTGCACGTCCTCGACCTCAGCCTCGCCGGCCTGGCCGGGCTGCCGACGCAGGTGGCGATGATGCCGGCGGTGGATGAGTTGATCGATCGGGTGCGCGCCGAGACGGCGGAGGAGATGGCCCGGCTGCGGGCGCGCTTCCCCCAGGCACGCACCATGGTCCGCGAGGGGGCGCCCCGGCCGATGATTCTGCAGGTGGCCGCCGAGGTGAAGGCGGACCTGATCGTCATGGGCACGCACGGGCGCACGGGGCTCGCCCACGTCCTCTTCGGTAGCGTTGCCGAGCACGTGGTGCGCCACAGCCGCATTCCCATCCTCACGGTCCGCGAAGCCGAATCGCAGTGACCCGCCGCAAGTTCGCGGCCGCGCTGGGTGCGTTCGCCGCGGCCTGGCTGCTGCCGCTGCCGGTGCCGCAGCGCGCGGTGGCCGCGACGTTCGCCGCGGCGGTCGTCCTCTGGGTGACCGAAGGGCTGCCGCTCGCGGTGACCGCCCTGCTCAGCACGTCGTTCCTCGTACTCCTCGGCGTCATGCCGGTGGCCAAGGCCTTCCAGGCCTACGGCGACCCGGTGATCATGCTCTTCATCGGAAGCTTCCTGCTGGCCAAGGCGATGGAGGTCTCGCGCCTGGACCGCCGGCTCTCCTTCCTGCTGCTGCGTTATCCCTGGGCCACCCGGACCCCCGCCCGCCTGATGCTGTCGATGGGCGCCACCGCGGCCGTGATCAGCATGTTCGTCAGCAACACGGCCGTGGCCGCCATGCTGTTGCCGATCGGCGTGGGCTTGCTCGCCGCGCTGGGCGTGCAGACCCGGGGCGCCCCCTACGC
>CAYHPT010000170.1:0-3728 GCA_964358435.1 uncultured bacterium
CCACACCGGAGCCGCCGAGCAGCCACTTCAGGGTCCCGCCGACAAGGAAGTCCACGCCGGTGGCGTGCACGTCCAGCGGCAACTGCCCCACCGACTGGTAGGCGTCGATGAGGCAGGAGGCGCCGCGGGCGTGGGCCAGCCGCGCCAGTGCGGTGATGTCCTGGATCATCCCGCTGGTGAAGTAGACGTGCGAGCCCACGAGCAGCGCCGTCCGATCGTCGACGGCGCGGTCGTATTCCTCCAGCGGAACCGTCATCCCGCCGGGCGAATCCAGCGTGACCGCGGCGACCCCCGTCTTCGTCTGCCAGAGGTAGCGTGTCGTCGGGAACTCCAACTCGGAGAAGATGACACGCGGGCGGGTGCGGAAGTCCACCGCGGAGGCGGCGACGACGAGCGCGGCGGTGACGTGGGGGAAGAGCGCCACCTCGGATGGGTCGGCGCCGATGACCTGCGCCACGCGACCGCGCAGTGTCGCGATCTCCTCCCACCATGGCCCGGACCAGGCGGAGGCGCCGAACTGCTGCCAGAGGCGCAGGTACTCCCCCACCGCCCCGGCGACCCGGCGGGAGAGCGGCGCCAGCGAGCACGTGTTCAGATAGGTCGTGGTCTCAAAGATGGGAAACTCGGCGCGGTAGTCGGCCCAGGCGGGCGTGGCGGTCTCGGCGCGGCGCATCCGTCAGACCCGCTGCCGGTGGGTGTCCTTGAGGATCATCGGCCGACCGCTTCGCCTACCCGGTTCAGCCGTTCCGCGACGCGGGCCAGTGTCTCCTCCCGTTTGGGGAAGGCAAACCGGACGTGGGACCGGCCGAGCGCCGGGTCGTGGTAGAAAGAGCTCCCGGGTACTGTGGCCACGCCCACATGCGTGACCAGCCGGTGGGCGAAAGCCACGTCTCCTTCCCCACTCAGCCCGCTGAAGTCCGTCATGGTGTAGTAGGCCCCCCCCGGCGTGAAGGCACCGAACCCCCCCTCCCCCAGAATCCGCAGCATCAGATTGCGTTTCCCCTCGTACATCGCCGCGAGACCGCGATAGTACGCCGGCGGGAAACGGAGAGCGGTGACCCCCGCCTCCTGCAGCGGGGCCGCCGCGCCCACGGTGAGGAAGTCGTGCGCCCGGCGGATGCCCCCGGTGACGTCGGGATCCCGCGCGATCGCCCACCCCACCCGCCAGCCGGTAACACTGTAGGTCTTGGACAGGCTGTTGATCGTCACCGCGCGCTCCGCCATCCCCGGCAGGGCGGCGATGCTCGTGTGCGCGGCGCCCTCGTAGAGGATGTGCTCATAGACCTCGTCGGTCACGGCTAGCGCATCGAACGTGCGGCAGAGGTCGGCGATGAGTTCGAGTTCGCCGCGGGTGAAGACTTTGCCCGTCGGGTTGTGCGGCGAGTTCAGGATGATCGCCTTGGTCTTCGGGGAGAAGGCGGCGCGCAGTTCGGCGGGGTCAAAGGCGAAGTTCGGGTCGTCCAGGTGGAGCCGCACGTAGCGCGGCACCGCGCCGGAGAGGAGCGCGTCGGGACCGTAGTTCTCGTAGAACGGCTCGAAGATGACGACCTCGTCCCCCGGATCGACCACCGCCAGGAGCGTCGCCATCATCGCCTCCGTGGCCCCGCAGGTCACCGTGATGTGGCGCTCTGGATCCACCTCCACCCCGTTGTGCGCGGCGAACTTCTCGCCGATCGCCGCCCGCAGGCGCGGTGAGCCCCAGGTGATGGCGTACTGGTGGTAACCGTCGCGGAGGGCGCGGACCGCCGCCTCGATCAACTCCGCCGGCGGGTCGAAGTCGGGGAAGCCCTGGGCCAGGTTGATCCCATCGTGCAGGTTGTTCAGCCGGGTCATCTCCCGGATGACCGACTCGGTGAACAGCCCGACGCGCGCCGCGGTGAACACTCACCCTCCTCCCAGTAACTGCCGGACCAGGTCCCGCGAGTCGTAGTAGACGCGGTGCCGGCGGATCTTGCCCCGCTGGATCTCCAGGAATACGGCGAAGCCGTGGTGGTAGGCCCGCTGCGGCAGCGGCGTGCGTCCGGGGATGCGCAGGTGCAGGGTGCGGTGCCGTCCCTCCGCGGTGCCCTCGGCCGCAATCATCCCCCCGGACGCCGCTACGCGCTCCAGCGCGATCTCCTCGTCCCAATCCCGGAAGAAACGGGCGAAAGCTTCGCGGATCGCCTTGCGACCGCGCACCACGGGACTGGCCGGGAACTCCAGGACGGCGTCCTCGGCGTACAATGCCATCAGCCCGTCCAGGTCGCGGCGGTTCAGCGCCGCCACCTGGCGGCGGACGATGTCGCCGCCGCCGCGCCGCCGCGCGGCCGGAGGGCTCGGCGTGCGGGTCCTCGCGTTCCTAGCTCGGGAGGACCCGTTCGACGTTGAAGACATCCGCGACCTGCCCCACCCGCTGCAGCACCCCGCGCAGTTGCTCCACGTTGCCCACGTCCAGCACCAGGTTGACCACGGCAACCTTGTCCTTGCGTACCCGGGCGTTCACGGAGACCACGTTCGTACGAGATTCGGCGATGGCCGCCAGGACGTCCTTCAACAGGCCCACCCGGTCGAAGGCTTCCGCCTCCACCTCGACGGGGTACGTGCCATCCTGCAGCGTCTCCCACTCCACGTCCAGCAGGCGCTCGGGGTGCTGCCGCAGGAAGAGCATGTTCGGGCAGTCTTCGCGGTGCACGGCCACCCCGCGGCCGCGCGTCACGTAGCCGACGATGCGGTCACCCGGCAGCGGCGTGCAGCAGCGGGAGAAGCGCAGCAGCGCGTTGTCCACGCCGCGCACCCGGACGCCGCGCCGCGGCCCCGGCGCCGGCGGGACCGCCTCCGCCGGAGGCGTGATCTCGAGCGCGGCCTCGGCCTCCTCGCCCCGCAGCGCCTGCACCACCTGGAGGAGAGACATGTCGCCGTTGCCCAGCGCGGCCAGCAGTTCCTCCTCGGAGGGGAGGCCGAACTCCTTGGCCACCTCGCGCAGCCGCTCGCTCTTGAGGGAGGTGGCCACGGCGCCGGCACGGCGCAGTTCCTTCTCCAGCAACTCGCGGCCGCGCTCGATATTCTCCTCGCGGCGCTCCTTTTTGAACCACTGCTTGATCTTGGTTTTGGCATTGCTGGTGACGACGTAGGCGAGCCAGTCGCGACTTGGGCCGGCGCTTGTCTTGGTCGTGACGATCTCCACGATGTCCCCGGTATGCAGGCGGTGGGAGAGCGGGATCAGGCGCCCCCCCACCTTGGCCCCCGTGGCGTGGTGGCCGACCTCGGTGTGGATGCGGTAGGCGAAGTCGATGGGCGTGGCGCCGGCGGGCAGGTCGATGACGTCCCCCTTGGGGGTGAAGACGAAGACCTCGTTCTGGAAGAGGTCCAGTTTGACCGACTGGACGAAGGCGCGGGCGTCCTGTACCTCCAGGTGCCACTCCAGCAGTTGCCGCAGCCAGGAGAGCTTGCTCTCGAACTCCCGCTCCTGCGGTTTCCCTTCCTTGTACCGCCAGTGCGCGGCGATGCCGTACTCCGCCTCGTGGTGCATCTGGGCGGTGCGGATCTGGATCTCCAGCGCCTCCCCCTCGTAGATGACCGCCGTGTGCAGCGACTGGTACCCGGTGGTCTTGGGGTTGGCGATGTAGTCGTCAAATTCCCCAGGGATGGGCCGCCACAGCGCGTGCACCACGCCCAGGGCCGCGTAGCACTCCTGCACCGTGTCCACGATGATGCGCACGCCCAACCGGTCGTAGATCCGCGCCACGGAG
>CAYHPT010000171.1:0-1864 GCA_964358435.1 uncultured bacterium
AGGCCGCGCCTGGGTAGCGACCCCCCGGCGCTCCCCACTCTGCTGGACCGCGCCGGCGGGTGGGATCACGTCCGCATCGAAGGTGTGTTCACGCACCTCGCCGCCGCCGAGAGTGATCCCGCGTTCACCCACGAGCAGGTGGACCGCTTCCGTCCCGCCGCCGACCTGATCCGCGCCCGATTCCCGCACGCGCTGCGCCACGCCGCCGCGACCGCGGGGCTGCTCACGCTCCCGGAATCACGTTTCGAGATGGTGCGCCTGGGCCTGGGCCTTTATGGTCTCTACCCGTCACCCGACCTGCGGCCGGGGGCCACCCTCCGCCCGGCGATGAGCCTCTGGTCGCGCGTCGTGCAGGTGCGCCCCGTAGAGGCGGGCGTGACGGTGAGTTACGGGCGCAGCCACCGCGCGGCCGCGCACACGCGGATCGCCACGGTGGCGGTCGGGTACGGCGACGGCTATCCGCGCATCCTGAGCAATCGCGGGCAGATGCTGCTCGCCGGCCGCCTGCTGCCGGTGGTGGGCCGCGTCACCATGGACTACACGATGCTGGATGTGGGCGGTGACGGCCCCGCGGTCGCCCCGGGTGATGTGGCCCAGGTCTTCGGGCCCGACCTGCCCGTCGATGACCTGGCAGCGTGGGCCTCGACCATCTCCTACGAAATCGTCTGCGGCATCGGCCCGCGCGTCCCGCGGATCTACCGCGCCGGCCACCGCATTGTCGGCCTGCGCGACCAGCGAAAGGCTCAGGGGGTGGCGGCGCCGCAGGTCTCGCCCTCCGCCGCGAGGGAGCCGTGATGGATGCGGGCGGCACCCGCGTGGCCTTTCAGGGAGAGCCCGGCGCATACAGCGATGAGGCGATCACCGCTGCCCTGGGCGAGGTGGAGCGAGTGCCCTGCCGCACCCTGCGCGAGGTGTTTGCGGCGGTGGAAGCCGGCACGGCCACGGCGGGCGTCGTCCCCGTGGAGAACTCCTTCGCCGGCAGCATCAACGAGACGTACGATCTGCTCCTCGAGTCCCCGCTACACATCGTCGGCGAGACCACCCACCGGGTGGACCACTGCCTGCTTGCCCGTACCGGCGAGACACTGGCCACCGTGGAGCGTGTCCTCTCCCATCCGCAGGCGCTCGCGCAATGCGAGGTCTTTCTGCTCGCGCACCGCCTGCATCCCGTGCCGGAGTATGATACTGCGGGGGCGGCGCGCCGCGTGGCCGTTGAGCGATTGGCGAAGACCGCGGCGATCGCCGGCCGTCTCGCGGCGCGGCTGTACGGGCTGGACATCCTGGCGGAGGCGATTCAGACCGCACCGCAAAACCTGACCCGGTTCCTGCTGCTGGCGCGCGAGCCGGCGCCGCCGGCGGTGGAGGCCAAGACCTCGATCGTCTTCGGCACGGCGAACGTACCCGGTGCACTGCACCGTGCCCTGGGCGCCTTGGCCCGCCGGGACCTGAACCTCTCCAAACTGGAGTCGCGCCCGGCGCAGGAGCGGGGCGCGGCCGGGGTCGCAGCGCTGTGGGAGTACATCTTCTACCTGGACGTGGAAGCGCACGCGACGCACCCGGCGATGGCCGAGGCGCTGGCCGAACTGCGCCGCGTCACCACCTTCCTCCGCGTCCTCGGCTCCTATCCGCGCGCGCCGCGGTGATGGCCGGCGGGCCGCGCCTGCGTCCCGTCGGGGAGCGGGCCTTTCTCGCCGAGTATTCTGCCGAGCTCGATCCCGCCATCAGCGCCCAGGTACGCGCCCTGGCCACCGCGGTGGCGGCGCGCCCCGACGTGGCCGAGAGCGTTCCGGGTGTCCATTCACTGCTCATCATCCTGCGCGCCGGCACCGAGCGATCACGGTTCATCCGGGAGATCCGGGGCACG
>CAYHPT010000171.1:1874-3698 GCA_964358435.1 uncultured bacterium
TCAGTCACACGCTGGAGACCCCGCGCGCGGCCCCGTCCACCGGCCGCCTCATTGCCGTTCCGGTTGTCTATGGCGCTGCGAACTTACCGGACCTGGGCGCCGTGGCGCGCCGCACGAGGCGGCGCGAGGAAGAGGTCGTCAGGCTGCACAGCGGATCGGAGTATCTCGTCTACATGGTCGGCTTCGCGCCGGGGTTTCCGTACCTCGGGGTCCTGCCGGCCGCGCTGTGCCTGCCGCGGCGCGAGACGCCGCGCATCCGCGTCCCGGCGGGAAGCGTCGCCATCGTCGACCGGCTCACCGGGATCTACCCGCAGGAGACGCCCGGTGGGTGGCACCTCATCGGCTGGACCCCGCTGCGCCTGTTCGATCCCGCGGCCGACCCGCCGGCGCTCTGCGAGCCGGGGGACCGCGTGCGCTTCGAGCGCAGTCACGCCGCGACTGCGGCGACGTCCACGGCTGCAGCGACGGGCCCGCTGGCCGGCGCCGCCATTGCTCCCGATCACCCCGTCCTCGCGGTGCGCGAGCCCGGCTTCCTCGCCGCGGTGCAGGACGGTGGCCGCCGCGGCTACCGCCGGCTGGGGGTGCCCTGGTCCGGGCCGATGGATCCGCGGCACCACGCCCTGGCCAACCGGCGCGCGGGGAATGCGCCGGATGAAGCCGCGCTGGAGATGACCTGGCCCGCGCCGGCGCTGGAAGCGCTCACCGAGACCGTCTGCGCCGTCGCCGGACCGGGATGGGAGGCTCTGGTGGCCGGCCGGCCGGCCGACCCAGAGGCGCCGCTCGAACTGCGGCCCGGGCAGGTGCTGGAATTCCGGCGCAGCGGAAACGCGGTGTGGGCTTATCTTGCCGTAGGTGGCGGCATTGACGTACCGCCGGTGCTCGGCAGCCGCTCCACGTATCTGCGCGGCGGGTTCGGCGGACTGGCCGGGCGGGCGCTGCGGGCAGGAGACGTGCTGGGGCGAAGAGAAGTGGCGCATCGCCCGCGCCGCCTGCCATCGCCCGCATCGTCTCCTGAGGATCCGCTGGTGGTGCGCGTTATCCCGGGACCGCAGGAATCCCACTTCACCGAGGAAGGATTCCGCCGCTTGTCCAACGAGGTCTACACTGTCACGCCGCAGATCGACCGCACCGGCTACCGCTTGAGCGGCCCGGTCATCACGCCCGCCGCGCCGCCGGAGATCCTGCCCGAGGGCGTGCTTCCCGGGGCGGTGCAGGTGCCCGGCGACGGGCAGCCGATCGTCCTGATGGCCGACGGTCCCACCAGCGGTGGCTATCCCAAAATCGCCACCGTGGTCGGCGCTGACCTCCCGCGTCTGGCGCAGGCGGCGCCGGGCATGCGCCTGCGCTTCCGCGCCGTCACCGTCGCCGATCTGGCGCGCGAGGAGACATAACCATGCAACTCGGCCACCTCCCCCGCGTGCCGCTGGCGGTCCGCCCCACACCGATGCAGGAGGCGCCGCGCCTCTCCGCCTACCTGGGCGGGCCGCGCATCCTGATCAAACGGGACGACCTCACCGGTCTGGCCCTGGGCGGCAACAAGGCGCGCAAACTCGAACTGCTCCTGGGGGAGGCCCGCGCGCAGGACGCCGACGTGATCATCACCGTCGGGGCGATGCAGTCCAATCACGCCCGCATGACCGCCGCCGCGGCGCGCATCTTCGGCTGGGAGGCCATCCTGGTGCTCACGGGCGAGGAGCCGGCGGAGATTCAGGGCAACCTGCTGCTGGATTACCTGCTCGGTGCCGAGGTGCGGCTGATCAACACCACCGAGGACTACGTGCTCATGGGCGTGGTGGCGGATCTGGCGCGGGAACTGACCGCGCG
>CAYHPT010000172.1:0-3673 GCA_964358435.1 uncultured bacterium
CCGCGCCGGCGAAGTAGCGGAGGTTGTCGAGGGCGAAGGGGACGTCGCCGTCCTGCGCGAGTTTGATCGGCTTCCCGGCGTTGCGCGATTCCACGCGCGAGATCTCCTCGGCCCGTCCTTCCAGCGCGTCGGCCATCTTCCAGAGAAAGGCCGCCCGCTCGCCCGGGCTACGCTGCGACCAGTCCGCAAAAGCCCGCTGCGCGGCGGCAACCGCCCGGTTCACATCTTCCTTCCCCGCCGTGGGGACGCTGGCGATGACTTCCTCCGTGGAGGGGTCGATCACGTTCGTCCGCGCCTCTGCCGCGGCTTCCACCCATGCACCGCCGATGAACATCTGGTAACGCATCATGCCTCTCCCTCCCCGGACGAAATCCTCGCGCGCGTCCCGGTCGTCGCGGCCCGTGGCTAAGCCGCCACGGCGGCCAGGGCCTCTTCCAGGACGTTCAACCCTCGTTCCAGGTCTTCGTCCGAAATCACCAGCGGTACCAGGATGCGGATGACGTTGTCGTAGACGCCGGATTTCAAGATGAGCAGGCTCCGTTCCAGGCAGACGGCCAGCACCTGCGTGGTCGCCGCCCGCGCCGGGGTTTTGCGCTCCCGGTCCTCCACGAGTTCCATGCCGACCATCGCGCCCAGGCCGCGCACGTCTCCGATGATCGGGTAGCGCCGCTGCATCGTCTGGAAGCGCGCCAGCACCTGCGCGCCGATGGCCTGGGCTCGTTCGAGAAACCCTTCGCTCTGCAGCACGTCGAGCACGGCCAGCGCCGCGACGCAGGCCAGCGGGTTGCCGCCGGAGGTCCCACCGAGACCGCCCACCTGCGGCGCCTCCATGAGGTCGGCGCGGCCGGTGACGGAGGCCAGCGGTAGCCCGGCGGCCAGCGACTTCCCGGCGACGAGCAGGTCCGGTGCGATGCCGGCGTGCTCCACCGCGAAGAAGCGCCCCGTCCGCCCGAACCCCGTCTGCACCTCGTCGGCGATGAGCAGGATGCCGTGGCGCCGGCAGAGGTCCGCCAGTGCGGGGAGGAAATCCGGCGGCGGCACGATGAAACCGCCCTCGCCGGTGACGGGCTCGATAATCACCGCAGCCACGTCAGTGGCATCCACCTGCACGCGAAAGGCCTCTTCGATGGTGGCGATCACGTGCGCCGTGCAGGTCCCCGGATGGTGTTGCGGGCAGCGGTATGGATAGGGGTAGGGGACGCGGTAGACCTCGGGCGCAAACGGCCCGAACCCGACCTTATAGGGATCGACCTTGGAGGTAAGGGAAAGTCCGAGCAGCGTCCGCCCGTGAAACGCGTGCTCGAAGGTGATGACCGCCTTCCGGCCGGTGGCCGCGCGGGCGATCTTCACCGCGTTCTCCACCGCCTCGGCGCCGCTGTTCGCCAGCATCGTCTTCTTGGGGAAACTCCCCGGCGTGATCTCGTTCAGCCGCTCCGCCAGGGCGACGTACGGCTCGTACATGGCGACGTGGAAGCAGGTGTGCAGGTAGCGGTCCAACTGCGCGCGCAGGGCGGCCAGCACCTGCGGGTGGCGGTGGCCGACGTTCAGCACGCCCAGCCCGCCAGCAAAATCCAGATAGGTCTTTCCGTCCACGTCGCGCAGCCACACGCCCTCCGCGGAGTCCGCGAAGATGGGGGCCACGTTGAAGACGCCGCGCGGCACGGCGGCCCGGCGGCGGTTGAGCAACTCTTCCGTACGGGACAGCACCCGTGACTCCATGGCTCCTCCTCAGGCGCCTAGTAGGACGGGGGCGTGATCGCCCACAGCGCTTCCAGCCGGCCCCGCCCGACGTTCTTCCACTTGTGCGGGACGCGGCTGCTGAAGGTGATGGCGTCCCCGGCGTGGAGCACGTAGCGCTCCTCGCCGACCCAGATCTCCAGGCGGCCTTTGAGCACCACCACGCACTCCTCGTCCCCCGCGTGCACGTACGGCTGGTCCCCGCTGCCGCCGCCGGGTTCGGCCTCGGCCCAGATCATCTCCAGCTTACCGCTGAGATCGGGGGAGAGCAGGTAGTCGGTGGCGCGCAGGCCGGGGTAGGTCAAGCGGGCCCGCTGCGCCCGGCGCACCACCCGCCCCTCCGGGGGGGACGCCTCGTCGAAGAGCCGGCCGAGTGGGGTCCCCAGGGCGGCGGTCAGGCGCTGCAGTGAGGCCACGGAGGGGTTGACCCGGTCGCGCTCCAGCTGGCTGATGAAGGATTCGGTGAGGGCGGCCCGCCGGGCGACCTCCTTCATGGTCAGCCCCCGCTCCAGACGGAGGCGGCGCAGCCGCGCGCCCAGGGTAAGCGGGCGGGCGGGGGTGGAGCGGGAGCGGCGGCGCGTCCGAGGGCTCATCGCGCTTTGCAGTATCATACAGGAATCTTAAGTAGGGGTACACACGGGGCGGCAGGATTTCGCCGCGGGCGGCACGAACCACCGGGCAACCATACGGGGTACCCGGGGCACGGGAATCATTACTCCGCCGCGTGCTGCCATCCGGCGGGGAGGCGAAGGGGGAACGGGATGAGTCGACCATTCCGCGTGTTGGCCATTGCCATGGTGGTGCTGCTGTTGCCGCTGGGCGTTTGGCGCACGACCGTCCGCGCGCAGGGCAAGATGTTGCAGTCGATCGGCAAGGCAGAGGGCGCGGTCTCGATCATCGCCTGGGCCGGCTACATCGAGCGCGGGGAGACGGACAAAGCCTACGACTGGGTCACCGGCTTCGAGCGGTCCACCGGGTGCAAGGTCAGCGTGAAGACCGCCGCCACGTCCGACGAAATGACCGCCCTGATGATCGAGGGTGGCTTCGACCTGGTCACTGCCTCCGGCGACGCGAGCAACCGCCTGATCTCGGGCGGCCGCGTGCAGGAGGTCAACACCGCCCTGATCCCCAGCTGGAACACGGTCGACCCCCGCCTGCAGAACGCGCCCTGGCACACCGTCGGGGGCAAGCACTACGGCGCGCCCTACCAGTGGGGCTCCAACGTCCTGATGTACAACACCAAGGTCTTCCGCACCCCGCCCAAGAGCTGGGGCGTCGTCTTCACCGAGCAGAAACTGCCTGACGGGAAGTCCAACAAGGGGCGGGTGGAGGCCTACGATGGCCCGATCTACGTCGCCGACGCGGCGCTCTACCTGAAGTACCATCAGCCGGCGCTCGGCATTAAGGACCCCTACGATCTCACCCGCAAGCAGTTCGAGGCGTCGCTGAACCTGCTGCGGCAGCAGCGCAAGATCGTCAACCGCTACTGGCACGACGCCTTCATCCAGATCGACGACTTCATCAACGAGGGCGTCGTGGCGTCCAGCTCCTGGCCGTTCCAGGTGAACCTGCTGCAGAGCAAGAAGCAGCCCATCGCCAGCACGATCCCGGTGGAGGGCGCCACGGGCTGGGCGGATACGACGATGATGCACGTAGACGCGCCGCACCCGAACTGCGCCTACCGCTGGCTGGAGCACTCGCTGAACCCCAAACTGCAGGGCGACTTGGCGGCCTGGTTCGGCTCGGTGCCCGCGGTCCCGTCCGCCTGCAAGAACAACCCGCTGCTGGGGGCCACGGGATGCGAGGTCAACGGCATGGGCAACTTCGCCAAGATCGCGTTCTGGAAGACGCCGGTCGCCAGGTGCAAGACGCAGACCGAATGCGTGCCCTACCACGAGTGGGTCACCAACTACATCGCGGTCATCGGAGGGCGGTA
>CAYHPT010000173.1:0-3652 GCA_964358435.1 uncultured bacterium
CGCACCTGGAAGTGCAGATGGCCGCGGTGCGCAACCTGGTCTCGCTGGGGCGCGCGGCCCGGAACAAGGTGAAGATCCGCACCCGCCAGCCGCTGCCGGCGGTGCTGCTGGTCACTGCCCTGCCGGACGTGCGCCAGCAGCCCGAACTGCTGGAGCACCTGGCGGACGAACTGAACGTCAAGGAGATCCGGTTCGTCGAGGATGCCTCCCCCTACGTGCGGTATGAGGTCAAGCCGCGCTTCGACCTGCTCGGTCCCCGGTTGGGCCGGCGCGTGCAGGACCTGGCGCGGCACCTCGCCGCCATGGAGCCGCTGGCCGTCTTCCGGGCGTTGGAGGGGCAGGGGCGGCTGACCGTGACGCTCGACGGCGAAGAGGTCGCGCTCGTCCCCGCAGAAGTGGACGTGCGTATGCACACCGCCGAGGGGTACGCCGCGGAAGGGTTGGGCGGGGAGTTCGCCATCCTGGATGTCCGCCTGACGCCGGAACTGGTGGCGGAGGGGCGGGCGCGGGAACTGGTGCACCAGGTGCAGCAACTGCGCAAGGACGCGGGGCTGGATCTCGCCGACCGCATCGTCCTGTTTGTCGAGGGCGAGGCGGGGCTGGACGACCTGCTGCGCGACCACGGCGCCTACCTGCTGCGGGAGACCCTGGGGGTCGATCTGCAGCGGCGGCTGCCCGCCGCCGCCCCGGCGCGGGAAGTGCGGCTGGACGGGGTGGTGGCCCGCATCGCGCTGCAGAAGGTCTGAACCGGCCCGTAGCACCGGCGCGCGCCGCTCGCTACAATAGGCACAATCGGCGCATGCATAATCGGCGCATCATCCGCGGAGGGATCGGAGCATGCATCGCACCATCGGCGTCGTCGGCGGCATGGGGCCCTGGGCCACCCTGGACTTCTTTGAGAAGGTCCTCCGCGCGACCCCCGCCCGCCGCGACCAGGAGCACCTGCGCCTGATCATCGACAACAACCCCCAGATCCCCGACCGGGGTCCGGCCATCCTGGGCGACGGCGAGGATCCGACCCCGGCGCTGGTGGCCACGGCGCGGAATGTGGAGGCCGCCGGCGCCGACCTGATCGTCATCCCCTGCAACACCGCGCACTACTTCTATCAGGCGATCCAGGCGGCGGTGCGCGTGCCGGTGTTGCACATCATGCGGGAGGTCGCGGGCGCTGCGTCGCGGCGGTTCTCGCGCATTGGCCGGGTGGGCCTGCTGGCGACGCGGGCGACGGTGGCCACCGGCCTGTACCAGGACGCCTTCCGGCCGCTGGGGGCGGAGGTGCTGGTCCCCGACGAGCGCGGCCAGGAGGTCATCGACCGGCTGATCTACGCGATCAAGGCGCAGGGCGTGGACGACGCCCTGCGGTCGGCAGGGGTGGCCGTGGGGCGCGGGCTGGCCCGGGCGGGGGCGGAGGCGATGGTCCTGGGGTGTACGGAACTCCCCCTGGTCCTGGGCGAGGATACCCTCGGGATGCCGATCCTCGACTCCAACATGATCCTGGCTGAGGCGGCCGTCCGGCTGGCGGCCTCCGCGGAGCCGCTGCCGGCACCCGTGCGCGTCTAAATAGATCCCCCTTGCGCGGTTCCGGGTGCTTGGCTAAGATTAGCCAAGATTTGGGTACAAGAAGGAGGCAATCGGCGGTTCCTCCCTTTCAAGGAGGCATTAGATGGCGAGCAGGTTGAAGGCCAGGAAGCCAGGGAGGGGGAAGGCCACGGCCGCTCGATCCCGGCGCAACGACCCCCGGGGCGGGGCCCGCGCCTCCGTGGCGACCCGGCCGTCCTCCCGGATGAACCCCCGTGCCGCCCCGTCCCGGAGCGGGCGGGTGGCGACACGCCCTCGCACCGAGGCCGTCAAGCCCCTGGGGAAGCGTGACCTGAAGGAACTCCGCCGCCTTTTGGAAGAGGAACACCGTCGCCTCACCGAGGAACTGGAGGCCATCGAGGAGCATCAGCCCGAACTGGAGCACCAGGTCGGCATGGACCTCACCGGGTCCTACGACGAGAACTTCGCCGACGTCGCCGGGGACACGTTCGAGCGGGAGAAGGGGCTCGCCATCGAGTCCAGCGTGCAGGCCCTGCTTACCCAGGTGGAAGAAGCGCTCGCCCGGATGGACGATGGGACCTACGGCACCTGCGAGAACTGCGGCCTGTCCATCCATCCGGCGCGGCTGCGGGCCATCCCTTACGCCAAGCTCTGCATTGACTGCAAGGCGAAAGAAGAGCGCGCCAACGGCATCGCGCGGCCTTAACGCCTCCCCGCCCCGGGCCTCCTCGCGACGCAGCACCTGGCGGCAGGGCGCGCTGCTCGCCCTGCTCGTCGCCGGCGTCGATCAGGCGGTCAAAGCGCTGGTCGTGCGCACGCTGCCCCCGGACGCCAGCGTGCCGCTGATCCCCGGGGTCCTCTGGCTGACCAACGTGCGCAACACCGGCATCGCCTTCGGTCTGCTCAGCGGCGTGCCGCTGGCAGTCACCGTGCTCGCCGCCTTGACCGCCGTTTTTCTCGTTGTCTACAATGAGGGCCACTGGCAGCGAGATCCGTTGAGCCGGGCGGCGGCGGGATTGCTTCTGGGCGGCGCGGCGGGGAACCTCAGCGACCGGTTCCGGCTGGGGTACGTCGTCGACTACCTGGACCTGCGCGTCTGGCCGGTCTTCAACCTGGCGGATACCGCCGTCGTCTGCGGGGCCGCGCTGCTCCTCTGGGCGCTCTTCCGCCAGAAACGAGGTGAGGCATGAACCCCGTGCTCTTCCGCATTGGTCCGCTGCCGATCTCTTCTTTCGGCCTCCTCCTGCTCCTGGCGTTCTGGCTGGGTATCTCCATGACCCGGCGGCGCAGCCCCGCCATCGGCATCGACGCCAACGCGATGCTCGACCTGGCGCTGTACATGATCATCGCCGGGATTCTCTTCGGGCGGATCGGCTACGTGCTGCTGAATATCGGCCAGTTCACCGGCGACCCGTGGGACGTGCTGCGCATCTGGCGCGACGGCGGGCTGACCTTCTACGGCGCGCTGCTCGGCGGGATGTGGGTCGCCTGGCTTTACACGCGCGGGCGCGGCATCTCCACGGCCGCGCTGCTGGACGTCGCCGCCCCGGGCCTGGCCCTGGGGTACGCGGTGGGCATGATCGGCGCGCTGCTGCACAGCACGCCGCAGAACCCCCTGATCATGGGCAAGCCCACGGGGGTGCCGTGGGCGGTGGAGATCGGGTTCGAGCGGGTGCACCCCACCCAGATCTACCTGCTCATCGCCGGGGTGGCCATCTACTTCATCCTGCGGGCGCAGCGGGACCCCGCCCGCGGCGTGCCGTTCCTGACCTTCCTCTTTCTCCAGGGCATCAGCCGGTTCGTCGTGGAGTTCTTCGTGCAGAGCCCGCTGGTGCTGGGGCCGCTGACGAAGGCCCAGATCGCCAGCGGCGTGGTCGCCATCCTGTCGCTGGTCGGGCTCTTCGCCGCGGTGCGGCGGCATCAGGCGTCTGTCTTGCCCGCGGGTGGATGGGGCGGCGACCAGCCGGTCCAGACCCCCCCGCCGACGTAATCCCGCCCGGTGGTTCAACACAAGCGGCTGGCCGTCGATGCCGCGCACGATGGGGCGCGGCTCGATGTCTTTCTGCGGGCCCGCCTGCCGGAACTCTCCCGCTCGCGCATCCACGACCTGATC
>CAYHPT010000174.1:0-3652 GCA_964358435.1 uncultured bacterium
CCCCATCGGGTTGCCGTAGCGCAGGGTGTTGTCCAGCGCCCGCTTCAACTCCGTCGGGACGTCGGGGAGGCGGAGGAAGACCTCTTCCTTCACCAGGGGCAGCAGGACCTCGGTCAGCCGGATGCCCCGCGGGCACTTGGCCATGCAGGCGTAGCATCCCACGCAGCCGAGCAGGCTCTCGCTGGATAGCGCCTCATCGAGTTCCCCCGCGCGCAGCAGCCCGATGATGCGGCGGGGCGGATAGTCCATCACCTCTCCGTAGGGGCAGGTCCCCGCGCAGACTCCACACTGGATGCAGGTCAGGATCCTCCTGCCCTGAGGAGTTGCCAGGAGATTCGCCAGAACCGGCTCAGCGTCTGTCCGTTCCGGAATCACCGCCGCATCGCGCATGGGCCACCCTCTTTGGAGACTCTCCGCCATCCTGGTTCATCCTAGATGTGGCCCCTGATGGTGCCTATCGGGCGGTCAGATGAAACCATTGCCGCGCGTTCCCCGGGAAACCGCGCGACAACTGTATCTTCATCCCCCCTTCGAACTAGCGGCCTGATCCGACCGGACTACCGCGCGCCAAAGTCGCACCCAGATGCGCTGCGGCATCGACGGAGCGCCAGTGGTCGCCTGGCTTCACGCCCGCGATGTGCAGACCCCACTTGTGGGATAACTCAGGAGACTTTCGGGCTCTTCTCCCCTGGCCGATTAGGGAGCTTGCTCGATGCCGGCGGTACCCCCCGAGGCTACGGTAAAGGCGAGGTGGTCACGATGATGTCCGCCACGTCACAGTACCCAGGACTGACGGGACCCACCAGAAGTACCGGCCGGCCGGTCTGTCCGCTGGCCGGGCTCAGCTTCACGCTGGGTCTGATTGCCCTCCGCCTCTGCTGGATGCCGGGCGTGAACTGCGCGCTGGCGCTGGCGGCGGTCGGCGCCGGCATGCTGGGGTGCTATAGGGTAGCCCGCAGCCGCGGCGGGATAGGCGGGTTCGACGAGGCCGTCTCCGGCATCGTCCTCGGGGTGATCGTGCTGGGCCTCTCGATGTTCTTCATCTCCGCCTTCGTCGCGGCGTGGCACTAGTGATGGCCACGCGTCTGACGCGGCGGCAGTTCCTGGAGCTGGCGGCGGCCGCCGGCGCCGGCGTCACCGTCCTCTCCGCGGACCGGCCGGCGCTGGCGGCGCCCAGCGCCTCCGGGCACGCCGTCCTCATCGACGTCGCCCGCTGCATCGGCTGCCGCAGCTGTGAGGCCGCGTGTAAGGCGTATCACAAGTTCCCGGCGGGAGAGGCGGCCGACCTCAGCCCGACCGCCTGGACCTACGTGCGCACGCAGAAGCTGCGCACGCCGCGGCCGCACCTGAACCTGGGCGCGGACGGGGCCGCCCAGCGCACCATCAAGACGCAGTGCATGCACTGCGCCTCCCCCGCCTGCGCCTCGGCCTGCCCGGTCGGCGCGCTGCGCAAGACCCCGGAGGGACCGGTGACCTACGACGCCGGGCGGTGCATCGGCTGCCGCTACTGCATGGTCGCCTGCCCCTTCCAGATCCCGCGCTTCGAGTGGCGCAAGCCGCTCCCCGTGATCACGAAGTGCAACATGTGCGCCGAGCGGCTGCGCCGGGGCGAGGGGCCGGCCTGCGTGGCCGCCTGCCCAATGCAGGCGCTGCAGTTCGGGACGCAGCCCGCGATGCTGGCGGAAGCGGCGCGGCGGATCGCCGGCGACCGCCGGTACGTCCCGGCCATCTACGGGGCAGAGGAAGTCGGGGGCACGTCCGTCCTCTATGTGTCCGACGTTCCATTTGAGGAACTGGGCTTCCCGGTGGTCTCTCGCGAACCGCTGCCGGCCTTCACCTGGCGGGTGCTGGGCAAGTTGCCGGGAGTCGTCGTCACCCTGGGCGCGATGCTCACCGCGTTTGAGGCCATCGCCCGCCGCCGCAACGAACAACTCGCCAAGGAGGAGGAGCAGACCCGATGACGCGCGCGCGGATCTCTCCGGGACGAATCCTGCTCTGGGGCATGCTGCTCGGCGCCGCCGTCATCGGAGTGGTGCGCTTCGCCTTCGGCCTGGGAGCGGTCACTAACCTCTCCGACCGCTTCCCCTGGGGATTGTGGATCGGCTTCGACGTGATGACCGGCGTCGCGCTGGCGGCCGGCGGGTTCACCGTGGCCGCCGCGGTGTACGTGTTTCACCTGGAGCGGTACCGGCCGCTACTGCGGCCGGCCATCGTCACCGGGTTCCTCGGCTACGTGCTGGTGATCACCAACCTGCTGCTCGACCTGGGGCGTCCCTACCGCATCTGGCACCCCTTGATCATGTGGAACCCGCACTCGGTGATGTTCGAGGTCGCCTGGTGCGTCATGCTCTACACGCTGGTGCTGGCCCTGGAGTTCGGACAGATCGTATTGGAGCGGCTGGGGCGGACGGCCCTGCTGCGCATCACGCACCTGGCCCTGCCGCCGCTCGTCGTGGCGGGGGTGATCCTCTCCACGCTGCACCAGTCCTCCCTGGGGACCCTCTTCCTGATCGTGCCGGGCAAGTTGCATCCGCTCTGGTACACGCCGTTCTTACCCATCCTCTTCTTTGTCTCGGCGGTCGCTGTGGGGCTGGCGATGGTGGTCGTGGAATCCTACCTCAGCGCGCGGGCCTTCCGCCGCGCCCTGGAACTGCCCCTGCTGATGGATCTGGGACGCGTCACCTTCGTCGTGCTGTCCATCTACCTGGGAATCAAGGTGATCGACCTGGTGGTCCGCGGTGCGTGGGCCTACGCCCTCACCCCGTCCCTGGAGGGCATCTTCTTTAGCCTGGAGGTCGTGCTCGGAATTCTGATCCCCATGGCGCTGCTCGCGGTGAACGGCGGCCGCTCCGCGCGCGGCCTGGTCATTGCCGCGGGGTTCGTGGTCTTCGGCGTTGTGCTCAACCGGCTGAACGTGTCCATCACCGGGATGCTGGCGGGCAGCCACGCCCGCTACGTCCCGTCCTGGATGGAGATTCAGGTCACGCTGGCCAGCATCGCCGCGGGCGTCCTGGCCTACGGCTGGATCGCCGGGCACCTGCCGGTCTTCCCGGAGCGAAGCGCCGGCGGGACCGCGCGGGCGTTTCCTCTCCGCTAGCGATCCTCGCCCGTCGAAAGCATCCGGGCGTCGTCCGGCCCGAGTCTCGAGTGGGCTACTCCAGCGTCTTCGTGGAGAGGGAGGGGACCGCCGTGGCCAGCCGGATGTGGTCGGCGAGGAGCTGGGCCACCGCGCCGATGCTGTAGGGCCAGGCGTAGACGATCAAGGTCTGGGGGTGCCGCTCCCGGGCCCGCTGGATGGCGGCGGGGATGTCCACCTCCGAATGCTCGCCGCCCCGCGTCACCATCGGGGTGACGACGACGACGCGGCCGTCGGCCAGCGCCGCCGCCCGGTCCAGCGCCTCATCCAGGCTGGGCGCGCAGAACTCGTTGAACCCGACGATGACCGGGCACCCCGCCACCCGCTCCAGGTGCGCGGCGAGGTCGAGCGAGCCGGCGTAAAAGGGGTCGTTCTGCGGCGTGCGCGGCCAGGCGCGCACCCGGGCGTCCAGTTCGGCAACGCGCTGTTCCAGCGCCGTCCGCTCCGGCCCGCGGGTATGCGCCAGGCGCAGATGCAGGATGAACAGTTCGCCGATCTCCTGCCGCGGAAAGTCGG
>CAYHPT010000175.1:0-3645 GCA_964358435.1 uncultured bacterium
CCCCTGTGAGCGATCAGCCGGCAGAACCCTGGCCCGAAACTCCGGACGAACTGATCCGCATCCAGAAACGTCTCGCCGCGGCGCCGCTGGACCTGTGGCGGCCGGCGGGCGACGTGCCGCGGATGGCGGCGGGGTGCTTCATCTGCTTTCCCCGGGATCGCGAAGGGAGCGGCGCCGCCGGTGATCCCGCCTGGGCCGCGGCGGTCCTGCTGGTTGAGGGACGTATGATCGCCACGGAGATCGTGCCCGGACGCGCCGCTGCCGCCTACGAACCCGGTCTGCTCGCGCTGCGCGAGGGCCCGCTGCTGGAGGCGGCCATCCGCCGTCTTCCTCTGCCGCCGGAGGTGCTCATCGTCAACGCCACGGGCCGCGACCATCCCCGCCGCGCCGGACTGGCGCTGCACCTCGGCGCCCGGTTGTCGGTCCCCACGATCGGCGTCACGCGGCGGCCGCTGCTCGCGGTTGGAGCATCACCGCCCGACGTACGCGGCGCCACCAGTCCTCTGCGCATCGGCGAGGAAGTGGTCGGATACTGGCTGCGGACGAAGCGCGGGACGCGGCCGCTGGCCGTGCACGCCGCCTGGCGGACCGATCCCGAGACCGCGGTGGCCGTAGTGATCACGTTGACGCGCCGCTGGCGGACGCCCGAACCCCTGCGCCTGGCCCGCCGGGCCGCCCGTCTGGCGCGGGGTCGTGGCGCGGCGGCGGTATGATGGTGCCATGACCTTCCTGTGGCCGGACGCGCTAGCGGGGCTGCTTGCCGTCGCCGTGCTCGCGACCGGCTATGCCCGCGCGGCCTTCCGCTCCTCCACTGAACCGGTCGCGCACTCCCAGACGCCGCTGCTGGCCGCCGCCGCCGCGACCGGCTGCCGCCTCTGCCGTCACGTTCCCGCGGCACTCTTTCTGATGGCGCTGGCCGCTCTCGTGCTCGCGCTGTCGCGGCCGGTCGTCCCCTGGCCCGCGGCGCGGGGCTGGCCGGTCGCGCTGGTCATCGACGTCAGCCGCAGCATGGAGGAGACGGATATCCCACCCAGCCGCATCACCGCCGCCAAGACCGCGGCGGCGGACTTCGTGCGCGGCCTGCCGCGCTCCACGCCAGCGGCGGTGGTCACCTTCGGCAACTACGCCAGCGTGGTCGTCCCGCTGACGACCGACCGGGACCGCCTCCGGGCCGGCATCATGAACCTGAGCACGCAACTGCGCACACAACTGGGCGATGGTCTCGTGGAAAGCGTGCGCCTGCTCACCGGCGAGGCGGGCGCGGCAGGCACACCGTCCCCCGAGCCGGGGGCGGTCGTGATCCTTCTTTCAGATGGCCGGGCCAGCGACGGGATCCCCCCGTTAGAGGCGGCACAGCAGGCCCGCGAACGCGGCGTGCGCGTCTACACCGTGGGCATGGGCACCGCCGGGGATCCGACGCAGTTTCGCAGCGGCTATTGGGGCGTGCTGGACGAACCCACGCTGCGGGGGATGGCGGAGGAGACCGGCGGGCGGTACTTCCACGCGGGCTCGCCGGGACGGCTGCGGGAGGTCTACCGCGAACTCGCCCGCATCGTGGGCTGGACCCGCGCGCCGCAGGAGGTCGCCGCGCTGACCGCGCTCGGCGCGTTCCTCCTGATGGCCACCGCGGTGGCACTGCGGTTCCGTTTCTTTCCTCTGGCCTGACATGTGGGAACTCGTCGGCATCTCGCTCTCCTGGTGGCTGGTCAGCCTCTCCGGCGTGTTGATGCCGGGGCCGGTCTCGGCGATGGCCGTCACCGAGGGCACGCGTCGCGGTCCGGTCGCCGGGCCGCTGATCACGGTGGGACACGCGGCGGCCGAGGCCGTCATGCTCGGGTTGCTGGTCCTGGGGATGAACCGCACGCTGCAGCGGCCGGTGGTGGTCGGCGCGATCGGCATCTTGGGCGGCGCGGTCCTGGCCTGGATGGGCTGGGGGATCACCGGCGCCGCCTGGCGGAACCGCCTCGACCAGCCGGCGGAGACGGCCAGCGGGTCCGCAGGCCGCTCCCTGGTGCGGGCCGGCCTGCTCACGACGGTGACCAACCCCTACTGGCTGCTCTGGTGGGCGACCGTGGGGGCGGCATATTTCGTGCGCTTTACGCGCTTCGGGCCGCTCGCGGTGGCCGGGCTGTTCTTCATCGGCCACCTCTCGCTGGATCTGGGCTGGAACAGCTTCCTGGCGCTTGTTGTGGGCGCCGGGCGCGGTAGAATCCCGGCTAGAGCGTTCCGGATCGTGCTGGGCGGGTGCGGCGTCTTCCTAATCGGGATGAGCCTGTACTTCGTTTACTCTGGAGTCAACTTCCTGAGACGGTGATTCGCGCTGACGGGCCAGGTTTTTCGGGAACCCACCTTGCCAAACGGCCGCTTCATCCGTAATCAGGGATCCGGGCCAGTCTGCACGGTCGGGACGACCACGATCGCACGTCTCTGTACGAGGTTTGTGCAAAAACATTCGGAGGTGGAGTATGGCACGGCTTGGGACCGTCCTCCTGGCAGTGAGCCTGATCCTCGGTCACGCGGGGTTTGCCCTCGCTGCGCCGGCCTCGGGCTTTCGCGGGCTGTCGCTGTCCACGCCCTACCCGGCCCAGACGGTGCGCGCGGGCGAGCGCGTCACGTTGACCCTGACGGTGAAGAACTTCGGACTGTCGCCGCAGACGGTCGCACTGCGCGTAGCCGAGGTGCCGCGCGGGTGGAAGGCGGCGATCCTGGGAGGCGGCCGCCCCGTCTCAGCGGTCTACGCCGAGCCGGATCAGGAGGTCACGGTGAGCCTGCAGTTAGATCCGCCCGTGGGCGCCGGCACGGGGACCTTCCGCTTCCTGCTGGTGGCGCAGGGTCCGACCGCCACGGCGCAGTTGCCGCTGACCCTGACGGTCGGACAGGTACTGCCGCCGCGCCTCACGCTCTCCGCAGAACTGCCCGTGCTGCGCGGACCGTCCACGTCAAGCTTCCGCTACCGCCTCACGTTGAAGAACGAGAGCGACCGCGACCTGCTCGTCAACCTGGAGGCGCGCACGCAGAAGAGCTTCCAGGTGACCTTCACGCCGTCGTTCGCCAGCCAGCAGGTGACCAGCCTGCCGGTGAAGGCGGGTGAATCCAAAGACATCGACGCGGAGGTCAGCCTGCCGCGGGAGGTGCCGGCCGGGACCTACGACATCACCGCAATCGCGGCCGCGGGCGAGGCCCGGGCGGAGATCAAACTCGGCCTGCAGATCACCGGCCGCCCCGACCTCTCCCTGACCACGCCGGACGGGCGGCTCTCCGGCCGCGCCTATGCCAACCGCCCCACCCCGTTCAAGTTGGTGGTCAAGAACCAGGGCGGTGCGGCGGCCCGCGACGTGGAACTCTCCGCGAGCGAACCGACCGGGTGGGAGGTCAAGTTCGAGCCGCAGCGCGTTGACGCCCTGCAGCCGAACCAGACGCGTGAGGTGACGGCGCTGATCAAACCCGGACCCAAGGCGGTTACCGGCGACTACATCGTCACGCTGCGCGCGAGCGCGGGGGACGCCTCCTCCTCGGCGGACATCCGCGTCACCGTGTACACGTCGACGCTGTGGGGACTGGTGGGCATCCTGCTCGTGGCGGTGGCGCTCGGGGTGGTGAGCCTGGCCGTGTCGCGCTACGGGCGGCGATGACGGCGGGCATCGA
>CAYHPT010000176.1:0-3639 GCA_964358435.1 uncultured bacterium
CCTCGTAGACCGCGATCGGCTCGGCCTTGCCTTTGACGACGATGGGCTCCCACGCTTTACAGAGATACGTCCCCCGGATCTGGCGGGCCACCGCCTCCGCCACCAGAATCCCACCCTCCGGCGCGGCGTGCTGCAGCCGTGCAGCCACGTTGACCACGTCGCCCATCACCGTGGGCCTGGCCTGCCCCGGCGGGCCGACCACGCCCCACACGACCTGGCCGCTGTGGATGCCGATGCGCAGCCGCGGGGCCTGGCCGAACGCGCGGCGCAGCAAATCCTGCCGGGCCTGCATCGCCCGCTGCATGCCCACGGCGGCGCGCACCGCCCGCAGGGCGTCATCCTCATGGGCCACGGGCGCGCCGAAGAGGGCCATCAGTTCGTCGCCCACGACCTTGTCTACGTGGCCGCCCACCGCCTCGACCTCGGCGCCCAGCGCGGCGAAGACCTCGTTCATCACATCGGTGACCACTTCCGGGTCGATTTTCTCGGTCAGCGCGGTGAAACCGGCCATGTCGGCAAAGAGCACGGCGACGACCCGCCGTTCGCTCGTGACTCCGTGCTCGCCGACGCCCACCGTCGCCACCTACCGGAAGAGCAGCCCCAGGACCGCGGAGAAGGTCAAGCCGGACACGGCCTCCATCCACCGCCGCGGCTGCCGGTGGTGGACGCCCAACTGCACGGCCGAGGAGACCGCGCCCAGCCACCACCACCAGGGGACCGCAAAGAGCACGACGGTCAGCGTGAGCAGGCGCTCGGCCATACCGGCCGTCCGCAGGCGAGGCAGCAGCAGGTCTGCCGGGTTGGATCGGGTCTCAAAGGCCACGGCGACCTGATAGAGGAGGATCGCGCCGCCGAACGCCACCGCGATGTAGGGCACGGCGTAGTACAGGACCGCCGTCAGCGTCACCGACCCGTAGAAGACCTCGCTGCCCAGCGCCAGTCCTGACAGCAGCACTGCCCCGGCCAGGATCGCCATGTGCACCGCCTGGTCGAAGAGAAAGGCGACGAGCGCCCCGGGGCCGCGTTCGGGCCCGTGCCCCACCTTCATCGCGTCCACCCAGTAGTGGACCACGGTGACCCCGGGGATGATCATCCACCACCTCGGCAGAATCGGCGCAGCCAGCACGACCGTCACCAGGGCGTGAATGCCCGCATGGATGGCCAGGCCGACGCGCCGGCGCTTCAACTGCACCAGTTCGTACGGCTGCAGGATGAAGTCCGCGATCAGGTGCGCCAGCAGCAGGTAGAGCCAGGGAGACAGTCTCGCCTCACCTCGATCTCAGGACCAGTGGTGGAGCCGGCCGGAAGCCTTCCTATCTGCAACTCTGCAACGCGCCCGGGTGGCAGGAAATTTCTCCCCGGAAGGGGAGGCGCCTGCAGACCGTCACCGCCGCAGATAGGCGTCGGTCTTGTCGATCCAGTCCTGCCGGGGCGGGCTGAAGAAGTCCATCTCCACGGTGTCCTCGAGAAACTCCGCGCCGTGCGGCACGTTTCCGGGGATGAGTAGCACCTCGCCCGACCGCAGCAGCAGTTCGCCGTCCGGCAGCGTGAAGCGCATCAGCCCGGAGATGCAGTAGGTCAGTTGCTCGTTCTCGTGCTGGTGGACGGGGACCACGGCCCCCCGTTGGAACTCCAGGTAGGCGGCCATGAGGCGCTGCCCCCAGAGCAGGCGCCGGGTGATCTGCGGGGTCACCTGCTCGGACTCCAGGTCGAGCAGACGCCGGTGGACGACGGATCCCATGCCTGACCTCCTTGGCGATCTGGTTCTGGAAAGTCCCCGCTCAATTCCGCGCCCGCTGCGTCCGGCCCTGCCGCGCGGCCCCACCCGAAATCCGGGGAATTTGGCCGATAATGATCTGTAGGGGCATACATGAGCGAGACAGAGGCCCGCCAAGCACTTCGACTGGCGGATGTCATCGACAGGCTCACCCTCCCCGGCGAACTCTACCGGCCGCTAGAAGGAGGCAAGGTAGAGTGCTACGCCTGCGGCCACCGGTGCGTCATCTTCCCGGGGAAGCGCGGGATCTGCAAGGTCCGCTTCAACGACGGGGGCACGCTGCGCGTCCCCTGGGGGTACGTGGCCGCGCTGCAGTGCGATCCTGCGGAGAAAAAGCCATTCCACCACGTTCTCCCCGGCTCGTCCACGCTGACGTTCGGCATGTTAGGATGCGATTATGCCTGCGACTTCTGCCTCAATTGGCTGACCTCGCAGACCCTGCGTGACCCGGCCGCGGGCGTTCAACCCACCGAGGTCACACCGCACCAGTTGATCGACCTGGCCCAGCGCCACGGTGCGGCACTGGTTGGTTCTTCCTATAATGAACCCCTCATCACCAGCGAGTGGGCCGTCGCCGTCTTCAAAGAGGCGAAGGCGGCGGGTCTGCGCACCTGCTGCATCAGCAACGGCAATGCGACATCGGAGGTGCTCGATTACCTCCGCCCCTGGACGGACTGCTACAAAGTGGATTTGAAGGCGATGACCCAGAGGAACTACCGCGCGCTCGGCGGGGTCCTGCAGCATGTGCGCGAAACGATCCGCATGGTGTACGAGCGCGGCTTCTGGCTGGAGGTGGTCACGCTCGTCATCCCCGGCTGGAACGATTCCGCCGAGGAACTGCAGGCCGCCGCCGAGTTCATCGCCTCGGTCTCACCGTTCATCCCCTGGCACGTCACCGCGTTCCACAAGGATTACCGCATGACCGATCCGGAGGACACGGGGCCGGAGACATTGCTGCGCGCGGCCCGCAGCGGCGAGGCCGCGGGGCTCAAGTATGTCTACGCCGGGAACCTGCCCGGACGCGTGGGGCGGTACGAGCACACCTGGTGCCACCACTGCGCTGCCCTGCTGGTCGAACGGTCCGGCTACTTCATCCTGCAGAACCGCCTCGCGCCGGGCGGCCGCTGCCCCGAGTGCGGCACGGCGATCCCGGGAATCTGGCAGTGAGCTAAGGCGGGGCGAACCGCAGCAGGAGCCCCACGACCGCGCTCCCCAGTACGACGGGGACGATCCCCACGCGGAATCTCCACAGCGCCACGAACGCCGCAATGGCCAGCCCGAGGACGGAGAGATCGACCGTGGCGAGTCGGGGCACGGGCAGGGTCATCCCCAGTACGGCCGTCTCCGTGACGGTGCGGAACAGGCTATGCAGTCCGAACCAGATCGCCAGGTTGAGGATGACGTACTGCTCGACCGCGGCCTGGGCGATGTAGACGAGTACCGCGTACGCGCCGCCGAACGTGACCAGAGCCGCCTGGCTGAAGAAGACGGCCTCCCGCGTTAAGACGTCGGATGTGCCCCGCCACGCGGCCACCACGGCCAGCGGTCCCCACCACGCGGCCAGACCCAGGACCAGGGCCAGCAGCGCCCGGCGGAGCGTAGGGCGGGTGTGCTCCGGGGCCGGCAGATCATCCCGGATCACCGGAGCATCCTTCAGGGAGAACTCGGTTTCTACCGCGGCCGGAGCGAACAGCGCCGGCGCCCAGCGCGCGCCGACCAGACCGGTCAGTCCCGCGCCGATCACGATTGCGGGGAAGGGGACCTTGAAGGCAAAGAGGGCCACGAAGGCCGCGGCGGCAATGGCGACCATTGCCGGCGTGCGCAGCGCCCGCGCGCCGATGCGGATGACCGCGGCGGCGACG
>CAYHPT010000177.1:0-3619 GCA_964358435.1 uncultured bacterium
TGCAGGCCGGCCGCTTCCTCCAGGAGTCGGACATGAGCCGGCGCCGGCGCGTCGTCGTGCTGGGCCCCTCGCTGGCGCAGCGCCTCTACCGGGTGCCGCGGAACGCGGGCGGGCGAAAGATGACGATCAACGGGCGGGCCTTCGACGTGGTCGGCATCCTGCAGCCGGAGGGCGGCATCCTGGGCGTGGACCTGGACGACCGCGCCTACGTGCCGCTGACCACCGCCCAGCAACTGTTCAACATCAACTACGCGTCGTTCTTGTTCGTCAAGGCCAAGGACGTGGAATCGGTCTCGCGCGCGGCGCGGGAGACGGAGCGCATCCTGCTGCGGGAGCACAGCGAGGAGGACTTCACGGTACTCACCCAGAGCCAGCTCCTGGTCTCGCTTTCCGCCATCCTGGGGATCCTGACGATCGCCCTCTCCAGCATCGCCGCCATCTCGCTGGTCGTCGGCGGGATCGGCATCATGAACATCATGCTGGTCTCGGTGACCGAGCGCACGCGGGAGATCGGCATCCGCAAGGCCATCGGCGCGCGGCGGCTGGACATCCTGACGCAGTTCCTCATCGAGGCCGTGGGGATCAGCCTGGTCGGCGGCATTCTGGGGATGGGGGCCGGACTGGCGATCTCCTGGGGGATCTCGCTGCGCCTCTTCCGCAGCGTGCCCACGGTGGCATCGACGCTGCCGGTCGTGGTGCTGGCCTTCAGTTTTTCCGCGCTGGTCGGCGTGATTTTCGGCGTCTACCCGGCGTGGCGGGCCGCCAACCTCCACCCCATCGAAGCGCTGCGCTACGAGTAGCGCCTCTCGCTCACGCCGACGGGGTCATCGCTTGAACCACTGCTGCCAGAAGCGCCACCGCCATCGGCGGCGGACGAGGGGCAAGCATTCGGCCACTGCGCGGTCAATGTCCTCCAGGTCCTGGACGGTGAGCTGCCACCCCACTCCACCGACATTCTCCTCCACCTGCTCGGGCCGGCGGGCGCCGACGATGGCGCTGGTGACGGCTGGCTGGCGCAGCGCCCACGCGATCGCCAGCTGCCCGGGAGACTTCGCGTGTCGCGCGGCGATGGCCCGCAGCCGTTCCACGAGGGCCAGATATCTGCTGACCAGCGGTTCTTGAAATGCCGGGAGGCGCCGACGCCAGTCGTCCGGACCGATCCGGGCGGGGTCGAAGTGGCCAGAGAGCAGGCCCGAGCGCAGCGGGCTGTGGGCGAGGACGCCGATGCCCTGCGCCGCGCAGAACCGCAGCAAGTCATCCTCGGCCGATCTTTTCACGGGAGAGTACTCCAGTTGAAGAGCGTCGACGTGCCGGATTTTCAGGCAGCGCTCGATCAGGGGGCGGCCGAAATGGGACAGCCCGAGGTGCACAACCTTCCCCTCGTCCTGGAGAGCCGCCATAGTCTGCCAGGTCTCCTCGACCGGCGTTCGCGAATCCGGGACATGGCCCTGAAAAAGGTCGATCGCCTCCACCTCGAGGCGGCGCAGCGATGCTTCTACCTCGCGGCGGATCGACGCGGGCCGAAGATCGACCCAGACCTCGCCGCGTTCGTTCCAGAGGCGGCCACACTTCGTGGCGATGAAGGGACGCTCCCGCATCCCTGTGATGGCCCTGGCGACGAGTTCCTCCGAGCGGCCGCGGCCGTAGACGGCGGCGGTGTCGATCCAGTTCACGCCCAAGTCGAGCGCCCGGTGCATCGCCGCGGTCGCCGCGGCATCATCCCGCGGGCCGCTCCATCCCCACTCGTAGCCGCCTCCACCGATGGCCCAAGCCCCAAACCCGATCACCGAGAGGGCGGGTCCCCGGGAACCCAGTCGCCGTCGCTCCATCTCACCGGCTCCTGCGCGCGCCCCTCCCCGTCAACCTCAGGGGTAGGCGTGATACGAACGAGTTTACGAACGAGTTAGTGAAGATAATAGCGCCAGAGGCGGTCAGTGGCGAGGCGAATCCCCACGCGCGGACTGCGGGCAATGTGTCGCGGCCATCGACCTCCCCGCGCAATGAACAGGGGCGGGCGGGTGAGATCCCAGCCGTTGTGCTGACGGGTGATGCCCATCGCCCGCGTCAATCGCCCCGGGCCGGCGGTCAGCAGCCGCGGGTCAGCGATCCCGCGGCGGGCCGTCATCAGGTCGAGTCCCTGCAGCGGTTCCACCGCCCGCAGCAGCACCGCCGCGGCCCGGCCGTCCGGTTCGGCAACCACGTTAAGGCAGAAGTGATTACCGTACGTGAAGTACACGTAGGCGATGCCGGGCGGGCCGGCCATGATCCGGCTGCGCGGGGTCAACCGATAGGCATGACTGGCCGGGTCGTCCGCGCCGCGGTAGGCTTCCGTCTCCACGATCCGCCCCACCGTTACGCCCTCCGGCGTCTCGTGCACCAGAAGGTGGCCGAGGAGGTCGCGCGCCACCGTCAGGACCGGGCGGGCGAAGAAGCGGCGCGGCAGCGGACGCAGGCGCCGGCCGCGCGCGTGTCCGGCGGGAGCGCGGCGGGTCACCGATCTTTCAGGTGGGCCAGCAGTTCTCGCAGCGGCAGGGTGTTCAGGACATTCTTGCTCTCTACCCAACCGCGGCGGGCGGTGCCCACCCCGAACTCCATGTAGCGCAGTTGATAGCGCGTGTGCGCGTCGGTGTTGATCGCCAGTTTCACGCCGCGCTCCTGGGCCATCCGCGCCTGCGTGTCCCGCAGGTCGAGCCGCTCCGGCCCGGCGTTGATCTCCAGCATCGTCCCCGTGCGCCGCCCGGCCTCGATCAGGCGCTCCACGTTCACGCTGTAGGACTCCCGCTGCCCGAGCAGCCGGCCGGTGGGGTGTGCCACCAGGTCCACGTGCGGGTTCTCCATCGCCTTGATGATCCGTTTGGTCATCTCCGCCTCGCTCATGCGAAAACGCGTGTGCACGGCGGCGAGCACGATATCGAGCTCTTTCAACACTTCGTCGGGGTAGTCCAGCGACCCGTCGGGGTGGACCTCGCACTCCGTTCCCATCAGGATGGCAATCCCGACCTTGTCGGCGATTTTCTTGACCTGCTTGGCGTGCTCCCGCAGTTCTTCGATGGTGACGCCACCCACGAACTTCAAGGACTGGGAGTGGTCGGTGATGGCGATGTACTCGTAGCCCCGCTCCTTCGCCGCCCGGGCCATCTCCTCCGCGCTGTCACTGCCGTCGCTCCAACGCGTGTGCATCTGCAGGTCGCCGCGGATGTCCTTCAACTCGACCAGGCGGGGGAGTCTGCCTTTCTCCGCCAGTTCCACCTCCCCCTGGTCCTCGCGGATCTCCGGCGGGATCCAGGGTAGGTCTAGGGCGGCGTAGACGTCTTCCTCCGTCCGCCCGGCCACCCGCTTTTCGTCCTTGACGCGGAAGACGCCGTACTCGTTGATCTTGTAGCCCCGGCGCACGCCTTTCTCCCGCAGTTTGACGTTGTGCTCCTTGCTGCCGGTGAAGTACTGCAGGGCCGCGCCGAAGGACTCCGGCTTGACCACGCGCACGTCGGCCTGGATGCCCACCTCCAGCAGAACGCTGGAGCGGGTCGGCCCCTTCGCCAGCACCCGCTGCACCTGCGGCAGGGTCGTGAAGACGTCCATCACCCGCGCCGGCCGGCTGCTGGTGACCAGGAGGTCGATG
>CAYHPT010000178.1:0-3600 GCA_964358435.1 uncultured bacterium
CGGCTGGGACCCGACACCGCCACGAGCAACCGCGCGACGCTGGGTGGGATGATCGGCAACAACTCCTGCGGCGCGCGTTCCATCGTCTACGGCAAAATGGTCGATCACGTGGAGCGGATGCGCGTTTTGCTCGCCGGCGGGGAGGAGATGGCGCTCGGCCCGCTCGACGACGCGGCGGTGGCGGCGAAGGTTCAGGAGCCGTCGCGGGAGGGACGCCTCTACCGCACGGTGCTGGAAACCGTACAGGCGCAGCGCGGCGAAATCGACCGCCGGTATCCCAAGATCCTGCGCCGCGTCGCCGGGTATAACCTGCCCGAAATGTTCCTCCGCCCCTTCAATCTGGCGCGGCTGATCGTGGGGTCAGAGGGAACGCTGGCCCTCGCTACCGAGGCGACCGTCCGCCTGGTCCCCCACCCGCCGCACGCGGTGGTCGCCGTCCTGCACTTCCACGACCTGCAAGAAGCTCTAGAGACGGTTCCGCTCATTCTGACCCACACTCCCTCCGCGGTGGAGTTGATCGACCGGTTCGTCCTGGAGATGACGCGGGCGCAGCTGGAGTACGCCCGGCGCATGACCTTCGTGCAGGGCGATCCCGACGCGCTGCTCGTGGTCGAGTTCGCCGCCGACCACCGCGACGAGGTGCTCGACCGGCTCGCCGCGCTGGAGCGGTCGCTGGCGGAGGCGCGGAGCTGTTACGCCGTGGTGCGGGCGGTGGACGCCGCCGAACAGGACAACATCTGGCGGGTACGCAAGGCCGGGCAGGGATTGCTCCAGGGGGTCAAGGGCGACGCCAAGCCGATCACGTTCGTCGAGGACACCGCCGTCCCGCCCGACCGCCTGGCGGATTTCATCCGCCGCTTCCGCGGCATCCTGGACCAGCGCGGCGTGCGCGCCGCCTTCTACGCGCACGCCAGCGTCGGCTGCCTCCACGTCCGCCCGCTGATCAACCTGAAGGACGCGCCGCAGATCGAAACGATGCGGGCCATCGCCGAGGCCGTCGGCGAACTCGTCATCGAGTTCGGCGGCGCGATGAGCGGCGAGCACGGCGACGGTCTGGTCCGCGGCTGGTTTCTGGAGCGCTACTTCGGACCGGTGATCTACCGGGCGTTCCGCGCGATCAAGCAGGCCTTCGACCCGCAGGGCCTGATGAACCCCGGCAAGATCGTGGACGCGCCGCCGATGACGGAGGACCTGCGCTACGGGGCGAGTTACGGGACCATCAACGTGCCCACGCATTTCGACTGGAGCCGGGACGGAGGGTTCGCCGCGGCGGTGGAACTGTGCAGCGGCGTGGGCGCCTGCCGCAAAACCACAGAAGGGACAATGTGCCCCTCCTACATGGTCACCCGCGAAGAGGAACACTCGACGCGCGGCCGCGCCAACCTCTTGCGGGCGGTGCTCTCCGGCGTCCTTCCCCCCGCGGAACTCACCGGCCGGCGCCTCTACGAGGCGCTTGACCTGTGCATCGAGTGCAAAGGCTGCAAGGCCGAGTGTCCCGCGAACGTGGACATGGCCAAACTGAAATACGAGTTCCTGGCCGGTTACCACGCGGCCCACGGCACGCCGCTGCGGGCGCGGCTCTTCGGACAGATTCACCGGCTCAACCGGCTCGGCGCGGCCCTGGCGCCGCTGTCGAACTGGGTGGCGCAATCAGGCGCGCTGCGCTGGGCGCTTGAACGCATCGCTGGTGTGGATCACCGGCGGCCGCTGCCGTACTTCGCGCGGCCCACGTTTGACGCATGGTGGAAGACGCGACACGGGACCCGACCCGGTGAGGCCCCCGCCGGGCGTGTCGTCCTCTTCGCTGACACGTTCCTGCGCTACAACTACCCGGAGATCGGGCGCGCCGCGGTGCAGGTTCTCGAGAGACTGGGGTATGAGGTCCTCGTCCCCGACGTCACCTGCTGCGGCCGGCCCATGATCAGCAAGGGGCTGCTTGCCACCGCGCGGCGGCAGGCGGAGGAGAACGTCCGGCGGCTGCTGCCCTTCGCCCTCGCGGGGGTTCCCATCGTCGGCTGCGAACCCTCCTGTATCCTCACCTTCCGCGATGAGGTCCCCGACCTCCTGCCCGGAGAAGATACCCGGCAACTCGCCACGCAGACATTCCTCGTCGACGAGTTCCTCTTCCGGCATGCCCAGCAGAACGGATGGCTGGCGCCGGCGGCGGGAAAGCGGGCCCTCCTCCATGGTCACTGCCATCAGAAGGCCATCGTCGGGATGGAGGCCGCGGCTGGGGTGCTGCGCGCCGCGGGGTTCGCGGTCGAGGTGGTGGACTCCGGCTGCTGTGGGATGGCCGGATCCTTCGGCTTCGAGCGCGAGCATTACGACAGCTCGCTGGCGATGGGTGAGCGCCGCCTGCTCCCGGCGGTGCGGCAGGCTCCACCGGACGTTGAGATCGTGGCGATGGGCGTTTCTTGCCGGCAGCAGATCACCCACGGCACCGGGCGGCGGGCGAAGCACCTCGTCGAACTCCTGGCAGAGATTGGCGATCAGTCGGGGATGTAGACCTCAGTGGTATTGCTGAAGGTGCCGCCCGGCCGCGGTCCGCCGCTGATGGTAAAGACGCGGTCATCTACCGCGACCGCGGCGAGGCCGTGTCGCGGCGTGGGCATGAGGGCGCGGGCGGTCCAGGTGTTGGTGCGCGGATTGAACTCTTCGTTTTCGGGATAGGTCGTCGGGCGGCCCAGCTCCCCGCCGACGACGAAGATGCGGCCCCGCACCGCGGCCACACCGGACCCGCTGCGCGGCGTCGGCAGCGGCGCGCGCGTCTCCCATCGCCCGGCGCCCTGGGCCAGGGCGGATGCGGCGACGAGCAGCAGCGCCAGAACGGCAATGGCGGAGGAACGGCGCATTACTGATGAGACGGCGCTCATGAGTGCGGGGTTGAGAAGAGAAGAGAAGAGCGGCGCCTCCCGGCAACCGTTACCGGGGGCGCCGCGGTTTGGGACTGGATCAGACGCGGACCTTGGAGGAAGTCTTGGCCACGCGGCGGCGGCGCTTCGCGCCGTTCACGCTGCCCGGCAGCGTCTCCTCCCACGTGACGATGCTGTGGAAGAAGACCTTGTCCCCTTCCTCCAGCCCGCGCGTCACTTCCGTGATGTGTACGTTAGTGGCGCCGAAGTCCTTCAGCGCGGACGTGACCGCCGCCTCCGGACGCGCCTCCTCACCGCAGGTGAAGATGTCCAGCGCAACGTAGCGGAGTTCCGGCCAGGTGTGCACGGAGAGGTGCGATTCGGAGATGACGATGACGCCGGAGACGCCACCGGGGTTGAAACGGTGAAAGGAGATTGACCAGACCTGGACCTTGGCCGCTTCCGCGGCCCGCACCAGGATCTGCTCCACCTGCTCCACCTTGCCGATGATCTCCGGATCGCATCCGGACGCTTCGACAATGTAGTGGTGCCCGACGGCATCCATCTCCCACCTCCCCCTCCTCCGCTTCTCGGTTCGTACCGAGACGAGCGGTGTGGTCCGTTTGACGGCTCGCAGTATACGAGCGCCCTTCTACCGTGTCAACGCGCGGCGCAGCTTTCGGGCCCGCACCTGAATGTAAGCGGGGAAGAGCGTTTCCAGGTGCTCGTCGCTGCCCGGCCTCGCCGC
>CAYHPT010000179.1:0-2835 GCA_964358435.1 uncultured bacterium
ATCACGCTGACCATTGTCAACCCGGACAGCCGCTTCCACACCGACGGCGGCTGGCATCAGTTCGCCATCGACGCCCTGCGCGTAGACGTGCGGGTCGCGCCCCGCGCACAGCAGACCGTGACGCTGGGACCGTTGCCGCCGGGCGTCTACGAATTCTACTGCGACATCTGCTGCGGCGGGCGCTCGAACCCGTCGATGGTTGGCCGGCTGGAGGTGACGGGGTGAGCGAGATCACCCTCCCCGCAGTTCTGCTCGGCGGGCTGATCGATGGGGTGAACCCCTGCGCCTTCAGCGTGCTGCTCTCCTTCGTGGCGATCGTGCTCAGTACGGTGGCCGTCGGCGGCGCCGCGCCGCGGGTCTGGCGCATCGGCGGGATCTACGTGTTCGGGATGTTCGTCACGTACCTGCTGCTGGGATTGGGATTGATCGGCGTCATCGCCCCGCTGGTGCGGATGCATCTGGCCGTGCGCGCGATCGGCGTCGTCGTCGTCGTCCTCGGCGTCTGGACCTTGAAGGACGCCTTCCTGCCCGGAGTCGGCCCGGCGCTGGCGATGCCGCAGGCGTTTTACGCGCCGCTGCGCAAGGTGATGGGCTGGAGCGGGCCGTGGGGGGCGCTCGCCGCCGGCGGGCTGGTGGGCCTGTGCACGGTGCCGTGCAGCGGGGTGATCTACGTCGGCATCCTCGCCCTGCTGGCGACGGCGCCGCTGGGCAGCCGCCTCGGGTATCTCCTGCTCTACAACCTGATGTTCATCGCCCCGCTGCTGGCGCTGCTGGCGCTGGTGGGGAACCGCCCGGCGCTGAACCGCATCGCCCACTGGACGATCCGCCGCCGCGCGCTCTCCAAAGTCGTGCTGGGCACGGTGACAGTCCTGCTGGGGTTCGCCATTCTGATCACCGCATAAGCGCGCACCGACAGCCGCACCGCCCTCTCTCACTTCCGCTGCATCGACGCGTGCGTGCAACGACGACTCGTCGATGCACAGACATGTGGATGTGCACCCAAGGGGGTGCGCCCGGGGAAGTCCTCTGGAGAAATTGGCTTACGGCGAAATCAGCCCTTTGCGCACAGCGTAGCGGACGAGCAGAGTGCGGTCGTGCAGGTCCAGCTTCTTCATGATGTGGGCGCGGTGCGTCTGGACGGTCTTCACGCTGATGACCAGCTTCTCCGCGATCTGCGCGTTGGTCAGCCCCTCGGCGATCAGCACCAGGATCTCCCGCTCCCGGTAGGTCAGGCCACCGTAGCGTTCGCTGCCTTCGCCGGTGCGGAGACGTTCCAGGTAGTCCTGCACAATGCTCTGGGCCACCGCCGGATAGAGGAAGGTCTCGCCGCGGCGGGCGGCGCGCACCGCTTCCACCAAATCGGTGGCCGCCGCGCGCTTCAGGACGTATCCCGCCGCGCCCAGCCGCAGCAACTGAAACAGGTAGGACTGCTCCTCGTGCATGGTCAGGATCAGCACCTGGATGCCGGGGAGCGCCTCTCTGATCGCCTGGGTCGCCTCCACCCCGTTCAGCTTCGGCATGCTGATGTCCATGATCACGACGTCAGGGGTCAGCTTCCGGGCCAGGCGCACCGCCTCGTCCCCGTCCTCCGCCTCGCCCACCACCTCGAAATCCGGCTGCGCCTCCAGGATCATCCGGATGCCTTCCCGGACGATGGCGTGGTCGTCGGCGATGATGATCTTCACTTTGGTCGCGGTGGGCTGGGCGGGCTTGGCCATAGGTCGCCTCCTGACCCAGCCTACCAGCGCCGCCCGACGCCACCCATCGGCTGAAGAGCCTATTTGTCGTATCGGGCGAATGCCGGAGAGCCGCCGAAAATCGGGCCTGCGCCGGATGGACGCCCCGGCGCCCCCCATCGACCATGAAGAGCGATGAAGATCGGGCGTCTCCTTCTCCGGCTGGCCTGGATCGGGCCGCTGGTCGCGCTCCTGGTGGTGGTCGGCGTGGCCACGATGCGCACCGGGCGGTCGGGCTCCCTCACCGCCGCGCTGGCGCGGGGCGAGCGGCCGCCGGCCCCGGCATTCCGCCTGCCCGCGCTGGACGGCCGCACGCTGGACCTGGCGGAACTGCGCGGCCGGCCGGTCGTCCTCAACTTCTGGGCCTCCTGGTGCGTGCCGTGCAAAGATGAAGCCCCGCTGCTGGAGCGCGCCTGGAAGACCTACCGTGACAAGGGGCTGCTCGTCGTCGGCGTGAACATCCAGGACCTGGAGGCCGACGCGCGGCGGTTTGTGGCCGACAACGGCATCACGTATCCGAACGTGCGCGACCGCGACGGCAAGGCGAACCGGGCCTACGGGATCACGGGCATCCCCGAAACGTTCTTCGTCAGTCCCGACGGCCGGATCATCAGGAAATTCCCGGGGGCGGTGGTAAAGTGGCAACTGTGGGAAGAGGCGATCGCGCAGTTGCTCGCGAGCGGCGCGGGGGAGTAGCCCTGGGCTCCGGCAAGGTCACGAAAGCGCGGGAGGTCGTCGATCCCTGGCTGGCGTTGCTGGCGGGCGCGGGGGTGCTGCTGTCCGGCTACCTCGTGCTGACGAAGGCGCTGCACGCGCCCGTGTACTGCCCTGCGGGATCCGGCTGCGACATCGTGCAGTCGAGCCGCTTCGGCGCGGTCTTCGGCGTGCCGGTCAGCATCTTCGGGCTGCTGTTCTACGGTGCGCTCGTGGTGCTGGCGCTCCGGCGAATGGACGCCGGGGCGCGCTGGGCGCTGGTCTTCCCGATCGCGTCCGCCGGCGTCGCCGCCTCCGCAGTCTTCATCGGCGTGCAGCAGCTGGCGCTCCGCGCGACCTGCAGCCTCTGCCTGATTTCCGCGTTCCTCGCCCTGGCGATCCTGCT
>CAYHPT010000179.1:2845-3567 GCA_964358435.1 uncultured bacterium
CGTCCTGGGCCTCTGCCTGGTCGTGGTGATGGCGCTGCTGGCGCTCTTCCGCCGCCCTCGCCCGGCCGCATCCGGAACCTGGCTGGGGAGCGGCGCCGCGGCCCTGGCGGTGGTGGTCTTCCTGGCCGCCGGGTACGCCGCGTCGGCCCCGCAGCCCGCCGCCACTACCTACGCGGACGGGCTGGCCAAGCACCTGGCGGCCCGCGGAGTGCGCCTCTACGGCGCCTACTGGTGCCCGCACTGCAAGGATCAGAAAGACCTCTTCGGCCGGGCGGCCAAGTCGCTGCCCTACATCGAGTGCGACGCCCGCGACCCCGCCGGCCAGCCCCAGGTCTGTGCCAGCGCCGGGATACGCGCCTACCCCACCTGGGACATTAGCGGGAAGCGGTACGAGGGGGTCCTCTCGCTGGAGGAACTGGCCCGGCTCACCGGCTACCCGCCGCCCGGTGCGACCCAGTGATGCATATGGCCGCCAAATACCCTGATGGCCCGATAGGCGCCGGGGCCGCGAGTGCTAGGCTGAACCCAAAGAGGTGAGGGCGATGAAGGCGGCGGGTAAGGTTACGCCTCAGGACTTCGCCGGGATCTGCGGCATCTACTGGGAGGGCAGCGCCTGGTACGAGGTGCTCCCGGCGGACTGCGCCACGCAGGGAAACGTTGACCTCGGTAAGCTCTGCCCGGTCTACGCCTGCGCGAAGGAGCGCGGGGTGGCCCACTGCGGC
>CAYHPT010000180.1:0-3536 GCA_964358435.1 uncultured bacterium
CGACGAGTCGATGCGCGAGCCGGTCGTCCTGCCGGCGCGCATTCCGAACCTGCTGATGAACGGGGCCAGCGGCATCGCCGTGGGGATGGCCACGAACATCCCGCCGCAGAACCTGGGCGAGGTCGTAGACGGGCTGGTGGCGCTGATCGACAATCCCGGCCTGTCGCTGGAGGACCTGCTGAAGATCGTCAAGGGGCCGGACTTTCCCACCGGCGGCCTGATCCTGGGGCGGGAGGGGATTAAGCAGGCTTACACCACCGGCCGCGGCAGCATCACCGTGCGGGCAAAGGTGGAGATCGAGGAACTGCGCGGCGGGAAGACGGCGATCATCGTCACCGAGCTTCCCTTCATGGTGAACAAGGCCGCGCTGATCCAGCGCATCGCCGCCCTGGTGCGGCAGCGCAAACTGAACGGCGTGGTCGACCTGCGGGACGAGTCTGACCGCCGCGGGATGCGCATCGTCATCGAACTGCGGCGCGACGTCAACCCGCAGATCGTGCGCAACCAACTCTTCAAGCACACGCAACTGCAGACCACCTTCGGCGCCATCATGCTGGCCCTGGTGGACGGCGGGCCGAAGATTCTCCCGCTGCAGGCCCTGCTCGAGCATTACCTGGCGCACCGGCGTGTCGTGGTCATCCGGCGCACCCGCTTCGACCTGGCGAAGGCGGAACAGCGGGCGCACATCCTGGAGGGGCTGAAGATCGCGCTGAAGTTTCTCGACGAGGTCATCACCCTGATCCGCAAGGCCAAGGACGTGGACGCGGCGCGGACCGGGCTGATGAAGCAGTTCAAACTCACGGACGTGCAGGCCAACGCCATCCTGGATCTGCGGCTGCAGCGCCTCACCGCCCTGGAGCGGGAGAAGGTGGAGGAGGAGTACAAGGCCCTGCTTAAGGACATCGCCCGCTACAAGGAAATGCTGGCCGACGCCGAGTCGCCGCGGCCGCGGCTGATCATGGCCTCCATCCGCGACGAACTGCTGCAGATCCGGGAGCGCTATGCGGACGCGCGCCGGACGAAGATCGTCAGCCGGGAGGCGGAGACGTTCGAGGCAGAGGACCTGATCCCCGACGTCGACGTCGTCATCACGCTCACGCGCAACAACTACATCAAGCGCCTGCTGCTGGAGAGCTACCGCCTGCAGCGGCGCGGCGGCAAAGGCGTGGTCGGTGCGACCCCCAAGGAGGAGGATGTGGTGGAGCACCTGATCGTCACCACTAACCACGCCTTTCTCCTGTTCTTTACCAACAAGGGGAAGGTGTACCGGATGAAGGCCCACGAGGTCCCCGAGGCGGGGAGGACCGCGCGGGGGCTGGCCCTGGTCAACCTCATCACCGTCGCCCAGGGGGAGCGCGTCACCGCGATTATCCCGCTGCGCTCGTTTGAAGAGGACGGCTACCTCTTCATGGCCACGCGCAGCGGCTACGTGAAGAAGACCGGGTTGATGGAGTTCATCAACGCCAAGCGCGCCGGGATTTTCGCCATCACCTTCGGGGGCGCGGACGAACTGGTCGGTGTCCGGTTCATCCAGGCGGACACGGAGGTCGTGCTGGCCACCCGGATGGGGCGGGCGATCCGCTTCCAGGGCGGCCAGGTGCGCGAGATGGGGCGCACCGCGCGCGGCGTGAAGGGGATCCGGACGCGCGCGGGCGACGGGGTGGTGGGACTGGCGGACACGAGGGAAGGCGAGGCGCTGCTGGCGCTGACGGAGCACGGCTTCGGGAAGCGGACGCGGTTCGCGCAGTATCCGCTGAAGCACCGCGGCGGCATGGGCGTGATCAACCTCAAGGTGACGCCGCGCACGGGGCCGGTGGCGGCCGTCCGGCCCGTGAACGCAGACGACGAGATCCTCATCATCTCCAGCCGGGGCGAGGTGCTGCGCACGTCGGTCAAGGACATTCCGATGATGGGCCGCGCGGCGCAGGGCGTGCACGTGAAGAAACTCGCGGCGGGCGACCGCTTGGCCGCGGTGGCGACGATCAGTAAAGAGGAATGAGGCGATGAGTTCGTGGCGCCGCTGGCTGCAGGCGTTGGCCGTGCTCTCCGGCACCGTGCTGATCCACGAGCTGGCGCACGCGCTGGTGGCGTGGCGCGTCGGCGGCCGCGTGCAGGAGATTGCGGTGGGCTTCGGGCCGCGGCTGCTGGCGCGGCGCATCAACGGCACCACCCTCAGCCTCCGGCCGCTGCTCGTGGGCGGCTTCGCCGCCATCGACGTCGAGGGCCTGCCGCCGGAGCGGCGCGTGCCCGTGCTGCTGGCGGGTCCCTTCGCCAACCTGCTGCTGGGCCTGCTCCTGCTGCCGCCACGGGTCACCCCGGAGACGCTGCGCAGCGTGGCCGGACCGCGGTCGCCCCGCGTGCAGATCTCCGGCGTGGTCGGCGCCACCGCGATGCTGCTGCGCGCCGCGCATCCCGCCGCGCTGCGCTTTCTGGCGGCGCAGATCAACCTCAGCGTGGGACTGGCCAACCTGCTGCCGTTGCTGCCGCTGGACGGGGGCCATCTGGCACTGGCGAAAATGGAGGCAAAAGGTGTTTCGGTGGCGGGGCGGAATTTTTACCGGCACGCTAGCGCGCTGGTGTTCTTCTGGTTGCTGCTGCAGGTGCTGGCCAGCGACCTCCGCCGTCTCCGCCCCGCCGCGAGTTAACCGGCCGCGGTCCGCAGGCGCCGGCGGGCTCCGGGTCCGGGGGCCGGGTTTCCCTTGCGTATGCGCGTACAGACACTGCCGCTTTCCAGCCACCGGGCCGCACTTGATCCGCTCGCGGCGCTCCCCGCGGAGTGGGACGCGTGGGCGGAGGAACCGGCGCATCAGGTGCTGGTGGAAGAGGACGGCGCAGTGGGAGCGCTGCACGTCGCCCTGGTGAGCGCGACGGAGGCCTGGCTGGAAGGACTGCGCGTGCGGGCCGACCGCCAGGGCGGCGGCATCGGCCGCCGGCTGGTGGTGGAGGGAGAAGCGCTGGCGAGGGGGTTCGGTGCCGCGACCGCGCGCACCGCCATCCCCGCCCACGAATACGCGGCGCAGGCGGTGGCGGAGCGGGCGGGCTTTCGCCCCATCGCCCGGGCGATCGTGCAGGAGGTGGCGATCGCGGAGGGCCCGATCGACGTGCCCTACGATGCCCTGGTGCGTGACGCAGACACGGGCGACGTGGCGGCGATCACCGAGTGGCTGCGCGCTGGGGAGACCCTCCACGCCTGGCAGAACCTGGTGCCGCTCGGCTGGCGATTCCGCACGCTGTTGCCGACGCTGGTCAAGGGACTGGTGAAGGACGGCCGGGTGCTGCGCGCGGGGGAGTCGGTGGAGGGCGTGGCCTTCTTCACCGTGCGCGGCGACGCGGCGGTGATCTCCGTGCTGGATGGCGGCGCGGCCGTGCTGCCAGCTCTCGTGGGCGCGGTCGCCGCCTGCGGGCGGGAGCGCGGCGCACGGCGGGTGGTGCTCTTTGCGCCGGATGAGCAGTCGTTGCGGGGCGTCCGCGTGGAGCGCCGGGCCCACCCCTGGTGTCCCGATGGGATGATCGTGGTGGAGGAGGCGATCTGAGGA
>CAYHPT010000181.1:0-3512 GCA_964358435.1 uncultured bacterium
GCCGGCGGCAACGTGGCCCGCGCCCGGCTGGCGATCAAGAAGCGGCGCAGCGAGCTGGTGGAACTGCTCACATGAGGGGCGCGGTTGTAGGAACGGTCTTCATCCTGGCGGCGGCCATCGCGGCGGCGGCGCTGCCCGCTCGGCTGGCCGCGGCCACCCCGCTGGATGCCGGCATCGCCCTCTACCAGCAGGGGCGCCTGGCCGCGGCGCAGGCCGTCTTCCTTAAGGTGGCGCGCGCGCGGCCCGATCTGGCCAAGCCGCGGTACTGGCTCGGCATCACGCTCGCCCGCCAGGGCCGCTACCGCGAAGCGGCGCAGGTGTTGCAGGGAGCCGCGGCTCTGGCCCCGCGCGACGCGCACATCTGGCTGTGGTGGGGGCATGCGCTAGCCCAGAGCGGCGACCTGCCGCGGGCCGAGCGCGTCCTGCAGCACGTGCTGCTGCTCGCGCCACGCGGCGCGGCCGCCGACCTGGCGCGGCAGGGGCTGCGCGCCATCCGCGGCCTCTCCCTGAAGACGGCGCCCGTTTCCACCGGTTTTCATCCCGCGCTGGATCCGCGGGTGTACGCGAGCATCGCCCGCTTCTACAACCCGCGCCTCTCCGACAGGGACGCGGAGGTGATCGGCGCCGCGATCCTGGGATTCAGCCGGCAGTACAATGTCGACCCGCGGCTGGTCACCGCGGTCATCGCCATCGAATCCGGCTTCTCTCCCACGGCGCGCTCGCACAAAGGCGCGATGGGACTGGGGCAGTTGATGCCGGCCACGGCCGCCTCGCTCGGCGTCCACCCCTACGACCCGGTGCAGAATATCTACGGCACGGTGCGCGTGCTGCGCGGCAACCTGGACCGCTTCGGCTGGGAGAATCTCCACCTGGCGCTGGCCGCCTACAACGCGGGGAAGGGCGCGGTGGAACGGTATGGCGGCGTTCCGCCCTACGAAGAGACGGTACTCTACGTGCGCAACGTGGGCGACCTCTACCGCCGCCTGCGGGAGGTCTACGGCGCGCCGGAGGCCAAAGTCTAACCGACCCGCCGGCCGGGCATGGGAATAGTGGGTAATCGCACCATCGCACACGGGGCAGTGCCCTAACTCTTAAGGAAGAAGGAAGAAGGAAGGGACGGCAGCAGGGTCAATCGAGCAAGACCTGCGATAAAGGCAAACCCACCGCGAGGTGGGGGCGCAAAGCCACGGGACCCAAGCCCACCCCGGATGTTTGGCGCGTGAACGTCCGGGGCCCCGAGCGGGTCAGCCGGGTTGCCGACAGGTGAGGACGTCTGCAACGCCCTCAGCCTTTCGGTATCCAGCCTGGGCGGGGGGCGTTGCGCCGTTTTTCCAGGCCGGAGGAGTTCTCCGGCGGGAGGTTTTCAGCAGACGGATGAGGCGAGACACGGGCCGGCGATCGTGGGTGTCCCTCCTGTTCCCCGCGCTCTTGCTTACCGCGTGCGCGCAGTCCGCCAGCACCGCCGGCGAAGCGATCAGCATCGGCGTCATCGTGCCGCAGACGAGCGGCCTGCCCGGCGCGGCCCGCGCGGTCGTCGAGGGGACGGAACTGGCCGTCGCCGAGATTAACGCCGACCGGGGGATTCACGGGCGGCGCCTTGCGCTGGTCACGGCGGACGACCATGGCATTCCCGAGGATGCGGCGCGGCTCGTCGGGGAACTGGCGGCGCAGGGCGCGGTAGGCATCGTCGGGCCGCTCATCGACGCCACCGCCATTGCCGCCGCACCCGCGGCGGAGCGGAGCCGCGTCGTCCTGATTACCCCGGGGGCCACGGCGCCGCTGCCTTACGGCGGGCACTACGTCTTCCGCACGGCGCTGCCGGCGCGGTCGCAGGCGGAGGCGATGGCCGCCTACCTGGTGGCGCAGCTGCGCGTGCGCCGTATCGCCGTCGTGCACGACAGCAACGACTACGGGACACTGGTGGCCCTGGCCTTCGAAGAGGCCGCCCGGGCGAAGGGCGCCACCATCACCGGGCGGCGCCTCTTCCGCAACGGGGAGAACGACTTCGCCCGGCACGTGCAGGGCGCGATCAACGACCGGGCGCAGGCGGTCTTCCTGGCGGCGTATCCGGATGAGGGGGCGCTGTTCCTGCGGCACGCCCGCGCCGTGAGCAGCGGCCTGCTCCTCGCCGGCAGCGACGCCTTCTACACCGAGGATACGGCCGCCTGGGCCGGCGCCGCGGCCAACGGCCTGTACGTCCCGGCGGGTTTCGTGCCGGAGACGCCGCTGCCGATCGTGCGCGCCTTCGTCGCCAGCTACCGCGACCGCTACGGCCGCACGCCCGACCAGTTCGCAGCGCAGGCCTACGACGCGGTGCGCATCCTGGCCTTCGCCCTGCGCCGCGCCGGCACGGACCGGGAGAAGGTGCGCGACGTGGTGGCCACCCTACGGCGCTTCCCCGCCGTCACGGGAGAACTGTCCTTCGACCGCTGGGGCGATCCCGGGCGCGACGTGATCATCACGCGTATCAGCGGGGGCCGGTTCATCACGGTAGGGCACTAGCAGAGGAGGGAGCAGTCACGTCCCGCAGGGCGATCGTCCTGATCCTGTTCATCACCGTCGGATTGGCCTGGCCGGTGACGGCACAGCAGCGCACCTTCGTCGCCGTGGCCACGGGCGGCACCGCCGGCGTGTACTTCCCGCTGGGCGGCGCGCTGGCGGAGGTCTGGTCGGCGAAGGTCCCCGGGGTGCAGGCGACGGCGCAGACCTCCGGCGCTTCGGTGGCCAACGTCCAGTTGATCGCCCGCGGCGACGTGGCCGTGGCCTTCGTGCAGAATGACATCGTCCACTCCGCCTTCCACGGCAGCGAGATGTTCATGGACCGGGCGGCCAACAGGCCGCAGCCGGTGAGTAACCTCCGCGGCATGGCCATGCTCTACCCGGAGATCATCCAGGTGGTGACGCTGAAGGGCAAGGGGATCACCAGCATCGCCGACCTGAAGGGTAGGCGCGTCGCCGTGGGCGCGCCCGGTAGCGGGACCGAGGTGAACGCGCGACAACTCCTGCGCCTGTTCGGCCTGGGCTACTCCAATATCCGCGAGGACTTCCTCAACTTCGCCGAGGCCGCCGACCAGTTGAAGGACGGTGTGATCGACGCCGCCTTCGTCACCGCGGGCATTCCCACCGCCGCCCTCCAGGACGTCGCCGCCTCGCGCGACCTGCAGTTGCTGCCCATCCCGCGGGACGTCGGGGACGAACTGCGCGAGCAGTATCCCTACTACACGAACGTGGTCGTGCCGGCCAATACCTACAAGGGCCAGGAGCGCGCCGTGAAGACCGCCGCGGTGATGGCCATGCTGGTGACGCGCCAGGAGATGGACGAGAGGCTGATCTACGACCTGACCAAGGCGCTGTGGGATAACGTCGACCGCCTGCAGCAGGCGCACGCCCGGGGCAAGGATATCAGCCTGACCACCTCCCGCCGCGGCATGCCCATCACCCTGCACGCCGGCGCGCTGCGCTACTACCGGGAGCGAGGGATCAAGTAGATGCCCATGCTCTCCCGGATGCAG
>CAYHPT010000182.1:0-3512 GCA_964358435.1 uncultured bacterium
CGGCCACCAACACGCCCGTGACCACGGAAATTCCGGAGGCCAGCCAGAGGACCGCCAGGCTCCGGCGCAGCGCACCTCCCGTGCCGCGGGCGAGCCCCCCGCTCACCGCCAGCGTCGCCCCGGCGACGGCGGCGCCGAGCGCCAGCAGTTGACGCCACAGTGTAAAAAGGCCGCCGCTGGCGACGGCCGCGGCCGCGGTCAGCAGCGTTCCGCCTACGACCAGCGCCCACAACACGGGCGGACGCACCGATAGTCCCGCCGCCCCCGCCAGTTCGCCCAGCGCGATTGCGCCCAGCGCCAGCGCTCCGGCGGCCGCCAGCAGCAGGACTAGTGGAGACGGCCGCAGGTCCGGCAGCGGCTCGGGCCGGCCGATGGTAAAGCCGCGCCGCTGCACGCCGCGCACGATCCGGTCCACGAGGTCGAGGTTGGTCTGAATCGCATCCACACCGGCCGGGGTGTTGGTCATCGGCCGCAGGTACAGCAGGCGGATATTTCGCTCCAGCGGCGCGCGCAGGAACTTATCCACGATCGACGGCAGCGGGAGGACGGCCATCTCCTCGGGGGTGAGGCTGAAGAGGCGGATCACCGCCGGCCGCATGCGCGCGGTCAGCGCATCTTCTCCCCGCTGTTTCCGCCGCGCGGTGAACGTCTCGACGCGGCCGTAGCGGTAGCCCTGCTCGCGCAGACCCTGCGCGGTCTCGCTGATCAGTCGCTCGAATCCCAGGACGTCCGCGCCCTCAAAGACGACGGTCGTCGGGGGGCCAAGCCTCTCGAGGGCGTCGAGTTTCCAGGCCAGCCCCTCCGCGGTCAGACTCCGGTAGTTCTTGGAGCGCAACACGACGGCGTACCCCGCCTGCCGGACCGCGGCGACATCAGGCGGGAAGAAACTGAGCCCCAGGTCCTCCAGGTCCTCGCGCGTGCCGTGGACTTCGATGACGTCTCCGCGGCGGCTGGCCCGGGCCGTCCCGAGGATGCCGCGGAACGCGTCCAGGAGCCAGCCGCGCAGAGCGGGTTCAGGACGGATGTAGATTGCTGCGGGGCGGATCGTGCCTGCCGCGGCCAGGGCCTGCAGAGACGGGGTCAGCGCCTCCATCCGCTCCGCCGCCAGCACCTCGCCGCCGGAGAGGTAGGACGCCCGGCCCTGTTCCTGCAGAGTCCGCAGCGTGTTTTCGTAAAGTGCGATGGAGGTCGCGCTGCGGGCGCGGAGATCGGCGAAGAACGCGGCAGGGTCTCGCCCCTCGCGCACGGCGATCTCCTGCCAGGCCGGTCCATCCAGAATCACTTCGACCGCGCGGGATTGCCGCTCCACGCGCCAGCGCCCGCCGAGGATGACCAGGGCGGCGGCGAGGCCGACCGCCACCAGCACGACCAGCGCCCCATACCGCCGCATCAGGAGGTTTCCCCGATCCGCACGCTCAGCCGGACCTGCCCCCCCTCCACGGCGACGGACTCGATGCGCAGCGGCACCGGCATCCCATCCAGCGCAATGAGGGGATTGAGGCTGGAGACGAGGACGCTACCGATCTCACGAGGGATCTGCACCCCGCTCACAGTGAGGGTCTGCACGTAGAGGTCGACGGTGGTCGGCGACGCCACGACCAGCCGCCCTTCTATGCGCATCCGCAAGTCCACCGCGCCCAGCCGCACGTCGCCTTCAATCGTGATGACACCAGCATCCAGCCGCAGGACCGTCCGCTGCACGCCCTTCGCGCTGGCGAGGAAGGCCTGCACGTCCTCCTGCGCAAGGGTGAGCTCCCCCTCTCCCCGTCCCACCCGTGTGACGGCGGAGGCCGCACCGCGCAGGAGGCGTCCAGGATCGACGTCCACGTCCTCCAACCGCAGCGAAAGGTGGTCGATGGGCAACTGGCCCGCGATCGCCCGCCGCACCTCGATCGTCACCCCGTCCAGCGCTCCCGTCACGATCGCCCACGGCGCGGCGCTGACCTGCACGCTGACCTGCGGCGAGCCGGCAAAACTGCTGGCCACGGCGGCGCGCAGCCGCCACGCCAGCACTGTCGGCGCCAGCGCGACAGCCAGGATGACGACGACCGCCAGGGCGGTGAACAGCCAGATGGCCAGCCGCGAGCGGTCGTTCATCTACGCCCGCGCCGTCGACATCTGGCGAAGATAGGCGTCGATGAAGGGATCGAGGTCGCCGTCCAGCACGCCGAGGGCGTTGCCCACCTCGACGCCCGTCCGGTGGTCCTTCACCATCTGGTAGGGCTGCAGCACGTAGGAGCGGATCTGGTTGCCCCAGGCCACGTCCTTATGCTGGCCGCGCAGCGCGGAGAGCCGCTCGCGCTGCTTTTCCTCCTCGAGTTCCAGCAGGCGGGCGCGCAGGATGCGCATGGCGGTAAGCTTGTTCGCGTGCTGTGACCGCTCGTTCTGACACTGCACGACGATCCCGGAGGGCAGGTGAGTGATCCGCACGGCCGTCTCGACCTTATTCACGTTCTGGCCCCCGGCTCCTCCGGCCCGGAACGTGTCGATGCGCAGGTCATCGTCCTTGAGGTTGAGCTCGACCTCCTCCGCTTCCGGGATCACGTCCACCAGCGCGAAGGAGGTATGGCGGCGGCGGGAGGCGTCGAAGGGCGAGATGCGCACCAGACGGTGCACGCCCCGCTCCCCGCGCAGGTAGCCGTAAACGTTGGGGCCCTGCATGATCACGGTGACGCTCTTGATGCCCGCTTCCTCCCCCGGGGAGAGGTCGGCAATCTCGGTGGCGTAGCCGCGCGACTCCGCCCAGCGCAGGTACATACGCAGCAGCATCTCCGCCCAGTCCGCCGCCTCGGTGCCGCCCGCGCCGGCGTGGACGGCCAGGATGGCGTTGGACGCGTCGTGCGGCTCGCGCAGGAGGGTACTCTGCTCCAGGCGGTCCAGGTCCTGCTGGATGGCGCGGGCCTCCCCGGCCAGTTCCTCCGCCGTGACGCCCTCGGGCTGTTCCTCCGCCAGGGCCAGGAGGACGCCGAGGTCCTCGATCCGCCGGCCGAGGCGGTCGACTTCCTCTAGCTGCGTCTGCAGCGTGCTCAGTTCGCGCCCGAGACGGCGCGCTTCTTCCGGATTGTCCCACAGGGTGGGCCGCTGCATCTCCTGCTCCAGTTCCGCGATGCGGCGGCGTTTGGCGTCCAGGTCAAAGATGGCCCCGGATGGCCGCGAGTTTGCGCTGGCTCTGGTCGAGCGTAGATTTCACTTCGTCAAGGGTCATGAGCGCTGCTCCTACGAGGATGCCTGCTCCGGCCGCCGCCGGTCGTCCGCCTCATTATAACCAGAACGGCGCGCAGGCGGGGCGCGCGGTCCGCATCGCCGTCATCAGCGCAACACCGTCAACATACCCAGGAGCATCAGGCCAGCCGCGCGTGGCGCCGCCAGGCCCAGCGCATCGCCGGTAAGCAGCCGGATTACCCCGAAGACCGCGCCGACCAGCAGCGACCAGATGAGTACTTCCGGAGGCCCACCAGCGGCGACAGCCAGCGGCGGCAGCGCGGAGACGAGGAGCGCGATCCACGTTCCGC
>CAYHPT010000183.1:0-3455 GCA_964358435.1 uncultured bacterium
CATGGCAGGACACGAGACGGCGCAGGGCGGGGTCTGGTACCGGACATATGTCGTCACCTGGTTCTGGCTGCTGGTCATCACCGGCCTGGAGCTGGGCGTGGTGTTCGCCGGCCTGCCGAAGACCCTGGTCGTTACCCTGCTGGTCATCCTGGCCCTGATGAAGGCGACGCTCATCGCCGCCTACTTCATGCACCTGCGCGACGAGCGCCTGAACCTGATCTTCGCCATCGTGGCGCCACTGGTGCTCATCGTCATGCTCGTCCTGGGTGTCGCCCGGGACGCGCTAAACGTTTTCTTCCTCCGGCAGTAACCGACCGGTGGTGCGGTCACCGCTCCTGGGGACGGCCGCCATCACCCTGGCCGTCTACGGGGTCTTGGGCCTTGCGCTCTCTGGCGAGCCGCCGGCGCACCTGCCGCCCGGCGTGGCGGCAGCCCTCGGCGTCGTCCCCCTCGTCATCGCGGTGGTGAACGCCTCCGCGCTGCTCTTCCTGTTCTCGGGGTGGCGGGCCATCCGCGCCGGGCGGGTGGGCGCGCACCGCCGCGACATGCTGGCAGCGGCGGCATCCATCGCACTCTTTCTTCTGCTCTACGTGACCCGGGTGGCGCTCGGTGGGACGAAGGCTTTTCCCGGACCGGCGGTGGTGCGCACCTATATCTACCTGCCGGTCCTGGCCGTGCACATCGTGCTCTCGATCCTCTCCGTGCCGCTCGTGGTGCACAACCTGCTGGTGGGGCTGACGTATCCGCCGCGGGAGATTGCCCGCACACGGCATCCGCGGATCGGCCGCTGGGCAGTCCTGCTCTGGTCCGTCAGTCTGACGCTGGGGATCGTGGTCTATCTGCTGCTGAATGTGCTGTACTGAGTCCCTCGGAGGCTAGAGCAGGCCCTCGTCGCTCAGCCGCTTCACCATCGCCGTCCGGCTGTGCAAACCCAGGCGGGCGAAGACGCGACGCAGGTGGGTCAGCACCGTCCAGCCGCTGATGCCGAGCATCGCCCCGATCGCCTTCGTGGGCAGGCCCTTGGCCACCAGGCAGGCGATCTCCAGTTCGCGCGGCGTGAGATCCAGCGTGCGCGGCCGCTGGCGCAGCCGGGAGAGGCGATAGGTCGTGCCCTCGACGTCCACCTCCGCCAGGACCTCCTGCAGCAGCCCGCCGGGATGCGGCAGCTGCCGCGAGGGGTCGGCCTGCACGCTCATGTGGGCCAACTCGCGGAGCATCGTCTCCGGGGTGCTGGGCGCACGTGGCGGCATCGTCCTCATCGCTCTGCGGCCGCCAGCGTCTTCTGCGCGGTAAACGCCTGCGCGAAGGCGTGGGCGGCCTCTCCCTCCCTTCCCGCATCTAGGTAGACGAAGCCGAGCTCGCGCAGGGCGTCGCCGGCCTCCTTGATCATCTCCAGATTCCAGAACGCGTCGGCAGCCTCGCGGTACCGCGCGGCGGCCTCCTCCACCCGCTGCCGGCGGTGGGCGGCGGCCGCGAGGACCATCGTCGCCAAGGCCGCCTCGGCCGGGTCATTCACGTGCCGCGCCAGGCGCTTGGCCTCCTCCGCCAGTTCCTCGGCCTCGCCGACCCGGCCCTGCGCCAGCGCGGCCCGGGCGAGTTCGGTCAGCGTGTGCGCCTGCCCGGCGTCGTCCGCCAGCTGCCGGGCGATGGTCAGGCTCTGGCGCAGCAGCGGCTCCGCCGCGGCCGCCTCGCCGCGGTCCAGCAGTAGCATCCCTAGATTGCGCTTCACCCCACCGAGCAACTGCAGGTTCTCCTGCACCAGGAGGAACTCCGCGGCCTGGCGGAACTGCCGCGCCGCCTCCTCGAAGGCCTGCTGCTGCGCGTAGGCCATGCCGCTGTTCACCTGCAGCATGGCCACTCCGATGGGGTCGGCGGCGGCTTCCAGCAGCGGGCGCGCCCCCTCGAAGCACTCCAGCGCCTGCATCGGCAGCGTCAGGTTGATGTAGACGCGGCCCAGGTTGGTGAGGATGATCGCCTCCAGCCGCCGGTCGGGCGGTGCCGTCTGGCGGATCAGGGTGATGGCCTGGACGAGGTGCGTGCGGGCCGCGGAGAAGCGGCGCTGCCGGATCGCCAACAGGCCGCGGGCCTGGGCCACCAGCGCCCGCAGGCGGGGATCCCCCAGCGCCTCCGCCGGCGTCTCCGCCTGCTGCAGGTGCGACTCGGCCAAGTCGAACTGCCGCAGCCCGAGCAGCGCCTGCCCCATGCCCAAATGTGCTTCCGCCCGCCGGCGCGAATCGTCCGTCCGCTCGGCCAGGGCCTGCGCGGTCTGGTAGTGCTCCATGGCGGAGGTGAACTGATGCTGGCGCAGCAATACGTCGCCGTGGCGCAGGTGCGCCTCCGCTTCGGCCGGATGGGGCCGGTCTTCGAGGAGGGTGGACAGGGGAACGCCCAGGCGGCCGGCCAGCAGGCGCAGAGACTCTAGCGAAGGCCGGACCTTGTCGTGCTCCAGCATGCTGATGAAGCTCTCCGACAGGTCCGCCCCGGCCAGGGCCCGCTGAGTCAACCCCCTGGCGCGGCGCAGTTCCCGGATTCTGGCACCTAGCGTCACGGCCCACCCCCGCGGGCGCTCTGAGCCGGGCCGGTCCGGGCGAAGTGACTAAGAGGTGTGGGGTTTAGGGTGCTAGTCTCTGACGGCAGCCCCGAAGGAGTCCATGTCCCCTCTCCCGGCAAAGGCCGGGGCCGATACGACGGCGGGGATCAGCACTCCCAGGGACAGCGCCAGAAGGAGCCCCATAAGGATCCTTCGCACGCGCCACCTCCCTAGGCGATCTGCACCTTAGGTTATCGACGGATTCCCGGGTTTTTAGACCCAGGGGCAGTCACCCAGGGGGTCGGCGCAGGATCCGCCCGGCCCGCCCCGTTATGCCCGGGGTTCGACGGGGTTGCTGAAGTTCCTGCTAAGTTTACCGGATTTCTTCAGTAACACTGAAGGCAGTTGGCGAGGCTACTGAAGTCAGGCGTCCGGCGCTTCATCGGCCGGCTGCAGAAGAAGTAGGAGACCGGGCGGGGCTAGTCGCCGTGCAGGGCGCGCAGACGCGGGGAGAGGCGCAGCATGAGCTGCACACGCTCCACCTCCCGCAGCCAGTCGGTGGTGACCTCGGCGAGGTGGTCGGGACCGGGCGGGGCCACGCCGGTGGGGCAGGCCGGGCCGAGCCGTTCGTGCGCCATCTTGCGGTAGACGGCGATGCTGCGCTCGCCGTAGCGGCCGCACTCCTGGAAGTCCTCGCTGAGAAAGACCACGACCGGGATGCGGCGGCCGGCGTTGAGCGCCAGCGCCTCCTGCACGGCGGCGTGGTCGTCTCGATCGAGAAAGCGCAGCCCGACGCGGGGAGAGGCTTCGGCCAGCCGCTGCAGGATGGGGCCCTGGAGGACGCAGTCGCCGCACCACGTGCCGGCCAGGCAGAGCAAGTGCATCTGCCGGACGAAGCCGCCGCGCCGCGTGCGGTGCTCGGCCG
>CAYHPT010000184.1:0-3453 GCA_964358435.1 uncultured bacterium
TGGGAGATCGTCGACCGCGTCATCGTCGACACCGCCGCCGTCCCCGATGGATACGGCGCACTGCTCGCGGCGCACACGCTGGCGGCCGACCGTTCCGGTCACGCCGCGCTGAGCGACCTGACCTGGGGCCGCATGACCACATGGCGCGGCCTGACCGCGCACTTCTTCGACCCGCCCTACGCGGAGGCGCTCGACCGGATCACGCGCATCCGCGTGGCGCACGCGGGTTCGTCGCGGGCGCAGGGACTGCTCTACGTCGGGTGGCTGGCCGGACGGATGCGCTGGCGGGTGGAGCAGCCCTTCATCCGCGGCGACGGACCATGGCGGGGCACGCTGGCGGACCAGCGGGGCCGCGCTATCCCCGTCTCCCTGCACGCGGAGTCGCGCGCGCCGCATCCCGCCGGGGCGCTCCTGTCCACGCTGATCGTCACCGGCAGCCCGGCGGGGCAGAACGGCGGGGCGACCTTCTCCATCGCGCGCAAGGATGACGCCGGCAGCGTCATCGCCGTCGCCGAGAGCGAACACGGGCAGACGATCCGGCGCGCCCTGCCACTCGACCCGCAGGATGAAGCGTCGCTGCTGGCGGCCGAAATGGACGTGCTCGGCCACGACCGGGGGTACGAGGAGTCCCTCCGCGCCGTCGCCGCCCTCCTCGGGCAGGCATGAGCGCGGGCCCCGAGATCCGCGTCTTCCCCACACCCCACGCGCTGGCCGGAGAGGCCGCCCGGTTCGTGCGCGACGCCGCGCAGCAGGCCGTGGCCGATCACGGCCGTTTCGCGCTCGCCCTTACGGGCGGTCAGACCCCGCAGGCGCTGTACGCGCTGCTGGCGGAGTCCGGACCGGACGCGCTCCCCTACGACCGCATGGAGGTCTTCTGGAGTGATGAGCGGGCGGTGCCGCCGGACCACGAGGAGAGCAACTACGGGCTCGCCTGGAAGGCGTGGCTCGCGCGCGCGCCGCTGGACCTTCGCCGCATCCACCGCATCCGCGGCGAAGACGATCCGGAGCGGGCCGCGGCGGACTATGACGCAGAGCTGCGGCGGGTCCTCGGCAACCCCCCGCGGCTCGATCTCGTCCTGCTCGGGGTCGGGCCCGACGGGCACACGGCTTCGCTCTTCGGAGGAGACGCGGCGCTTACGTCAGACCGGCTGGTCGCCGCCGCCACCGCGCCCGTTCCACCGCAGCGGCGCATCACCTTCACGCCCCGCCTGATCGAAGCCGCGGCGCGCGTACTTGTCCTCGTGACCGGAAGCGACAAGGCCGAAACCGTCCGCCGGGCCCTGGAAGAGCCACCCTCTCCGGCGGTCCCCGCATCTCTGCTGCGCGGGCCGGGCGTCGTCTGGTTTCTGGATGACGCCGCGGCCACCGTCCCGGGCCGGCGGTAACCCTCGACTAAATCGCCCCCTTCCTGGGCAAACACCAGCCTGTAAGGGCTTCCGAACGGGCAAACCCGCCGCGAGGCGGGGGCGCAAAGCGCTGGGACTTCGATTCGAAGTCCGCCAGGCTGCCGAAGAAGCTCGCTACCGTGGGCCTGTTCGGTCAGCCGGGCAGGCCCTGTGTTTTTCCGGGACTCCGGAAGTCCGACAGGAGGCAACGATGCCCCGAGTCGCATTCCTATCCGTGCTGCTCATCACCGTCGCGGTGCTCCTGGCGCCGGCGCCGACCGCATCCCCCGGCCCGATCGTCGCGGGAACGCCCACCGCAGTGATCGTCTACCCGCTCCCCTATCGGACGACGGCCGCCCAGACCAGCTGGGACCTCGAGGTGACGATGCTCAACCTGATCAACAACGAGCGCGTCGCCGCCGGACTGGCGCCGCTGATGCCGCACGCCACCATCCGCAGCGTCGCCCGCGCCCACGGCCGGGAGATGTTTGCCTTCGGGTATCTGTCGCACCTCTCGCGCCGCGGCCTCTCCCCGCAGCAGCGCGTGCTGCGGCGGGGCGTGCGGGTGCGCATGGTCGGCGAGAACATCGCCTACGCCGCGGACGTCCGGGAAGCCCACGAGGCGCTGATGGCCAGCGAGGCGCACCGCCAGAACATCCTGCTGCCGGACTACCGGCTGGTCGGCATCGGCGTGCTCGACGGCGGTCCCCAGGGCCTAGTTGCGGTGCAGGACTTCTCCTACTGACCGCAGGAGGCCGACCGCCCGCGCCAAGCCCCCAGAGCTGCAGCTAGAGCCGCGGTTTGCCGCATCAGTAGCCACCGAGTGTCCCGGTGCCTTTCGCATACCGGACGGCCCAGCGGAGGGCCAGCGCGGACAGCGGAAGCAACGCCGCCGCAAAGAGGATCAGCATGAGAACTTCCTGCCAGAGCGCCGACAGACTGTAGCCCTCCAGTGCAGCCAGCCTGAGACCGCGCAGTGCATAGGTGAGCGGAACGAATTGCGCCAGTGACTGCAGAAGAGGCGGGAGGACGCTGGTCGGGTAGAACACCCCTGCGACCAGCGCCGAAAGGCCAGCAATAGCGCTCGTAATCGGATCCGTGTGCTTGAACAGAAGCACGAAGGCAGCCGCCAGAACTCCCAGCGCGGCGAAGGTTGCGATCGCAAGGAGAGATACCACGGCGATGCCGACAAGATTCGCCCGGCTGAAATCGATGCCGAACACCAGACCCCCGAGAAGGAGGTAGAGGAGCGTTTGAATGCCGGCGACGATCGTTTGCCACAGGGAAGCACCCAGCACGAGCCGCAATGGTGAAAGCGGCGTGGCCATGATGGTTTCCATTGTGCCGATGACCTGCTCCTGGCGCATCGCCACAGCGGCAGCCCCCATGCCTGCGGACAGAAACCCAAACAGCCCGACTCCCAGGATGACGAACCCGAAATAGTCGCCCCCAAAAGGGGCGAGGTGCGGAGAGGCTGCGGGCTGAATGAGCCGTCCCAGGTAGTAGAGAGTCGGCGCGGCCAGCATGACGCTCATGATCTGCCACACAAAGGCCAGGCGCGATGAACTGGCCAGGAGGTAATCTCGCCTAAGGAAGGCCCACAGCTGGTTGAGCAGTACCATCCATCACCTCGACGACAGCGCGGTATCGTTCCGCAAGTGCGGCCTCTTCTATGTAGGGCAGCGGGATGACTTCGCCAACCCTTCCCGCCACGAGGATCGCCACCCGGTGGCAGATGGCCCTCGCTTCTCCTAGGTGATGCGTAACCAGAAGACCCGTCATCCCTTCCTCTCGCGCGAGGCGCTGAATCAACGCTTGGACCCGTTGCGCGGCGCCGGGGTCCAGGCTGCGCGTCGGCTCGTCAAGCAAGAGCACACGCGGATTGCCCAAGAGCGCGCGGGCGATGCTGAGCCGCTGGCGCATGCCCGTCGAGTACCGGGCGACGACCTCCTGAGCGTACGGGAGAAGGTCGACGACCTCTAGCACATCGGCTGCGCGACGGCGGGAGGCCACAGGAGAAAGGCCCTGGAGGCCAGCAAAGAACTCTAGATTCTCTCGGCCGGTGAGG
>CAYHPT010000185.1:0-3435 GCA_964358435.1 uncultured bacterium
ACGTGGATGCGCGGGATGTACATGTCCTGCTTGACGGTCACCTCGGCGTCCCGGAATGCCTTGTCTGTGGCCGCCCGATCGCCCACCTCCCAGTGCCAGATGTGGTTGGTTTTCTGCTCGCGATCCTGGCGCAAGATGGGCGCGCCGGGTTCGAGGGCCTTCTTCGGATCCACGACCACCGGTAGCGGTTCGTAGTTCACCTCCACCACCGCCACGCCGTCGGCGGCGATGTACCGCTCGGTGGCCAGCACGGCGGCCACCTCCTGCGCCTGGTAGAGGACGGTGTCGATGGGCAGGACCATCTGCTTGTCGGACATCAGGGTCGGCATCCAGGCCAGCCCGTACTTGTCCAGGTCCTTCCCTGTGATCACGGCCAGGACGCCGGGGATGGCCAGGGCCTTCTCCGGGTGGATCGCCTTGATCTTCGCGTGCGCGTACGGGCTGCGCACGATATCCAGGTAGAGCATCCCCGGCAGTTTGATGTCATCGATGTAGGTCCCCTTGCCGCGGATGACCCGCGCGCCCTCCTTGCGGTTGCCGGCATGCCCCATGCCGGGCGCCACCGCCATGGTGATCAGCTCCGCCCCCCGGCGGCCGCCGGCTGACTGCGCACCTTCTCCGCCGCGTACTTGACGGCTTCCACGATGTTGACGTATCCGGTGCAGCGGCAGAGGTTGCCGGAGATCCCCCAGCGGATCTCCTCTTCCGTCGGGTTGGCGTTCCGCTGCAGGAGGGCGTAGGCGGTCATCATCATGCCCGGCGTGCAGAACCCGCACTGCAGGCCGTGCTTCTCATGAAAGCCTTCCTGGACGGGGTGGAGCGCCCCATCCCGGGCCAGCCCCTCCACCGTCAGCACCGCCCGGCCGTCGGCCTGCACGGCAAACACCGTGCAGGACTTCACGGGCCGGCCATCCAGCAGCACGGTGCAGGCGCCGCAGTTGGTCGTGTCGCAACCGATGTGGGTGCCGGTCAGGCCGAGGACCTCCCGGATGAAGTGGACGAGCAGCAGTCGCGGCTCGACCTCGGCCTCGTGCGTGGTGCCGTTCACCGTGACGCTGATCCGCTGTGCCATCTCACACCCCCCCTCTGGCCCGCTGGAGGGCCAGCCGCAGCGCGCGACCAGTCAACACCCGCACGACGTCCCGCTTGTACTCCGCCGGGCCGCGCAGATCGGTGGCCGGATCGGACTCCTCGGCCGCCGCCGCCGCGGCCTTAGCGACGGCCACATCGTCGGGCTTCTTCCCCCGGAGGACCTCCTCGGCCCGCGTCGCCCGCAGGGAGGTGGGGCCCACGTTGCAGAGGCCGATCCCCACCCGGGCGGCGGTCTCCTTGCCCTCGAGGGTGAGGGAGACGCCGACGGCCGCGATGGCGAAGTCGCCGACCTTGCGCTCCAGCTTGAGGTAGGCACCGCCGCTCCTCGGCGCGGGCTGGGGGACGCGGATCTCGGTCAGGATCTCGTCGGGCTCCAGCGCCGTCGTAAAGGTATCGACGAAGAAGTCGTTGATGGGAATGGTGCGGGCGCCGCGCGCCCCGGTGGCCACCACCTGCGCCCCCGCCGCGAGCATCGCCGCTCCCCAGTCCCCCGCCGGGTCGGCGTGAGCGAGCGATCCGCCGATCGTCCCCACGTTGCGCACCAGGGGGTCGGCGATCACCCTGGCCGTATCGGCCAGCAGAGGATACCGGGCGCGGATGAGGTCTGAGGTTTCCAGATCGCCGTGGCGGGTGAGGGCGCCGATGTGCAGGACGCCGTCGGCTTCATTGACGTAGGCCAGGCCGGCGATCCGGTTGAGGTCGACCAGGTAGCGGGGGGCGGCCAGGCGCAGTTTCATCAGGGGGATTAGGCTATGGCCTCCGGCCAGCACCTTCGCCTCCCCGCCGAAGCGCTGGAGCAGACCCACCGCCTCGGGTATGGTCTTGGGGACAAAATACTCAAACCTGTCTGGAATCATCCCACCCCACCCCCTATGCCTCAATCCGCGCGGCAAAACCCGCAGGCCGAACGACGCATGCGGTCGCCCGTGCTCGCACCGCCGCTCTGGTGCAGAGTCTTGAGGATACTGATCGCCCTGGCCACCGCAGGAACCATTCGGCGCCCTCACAGAAACGGCCGTGTGCTTGGCCGCGGGGAGATGAGAGGCGGCTAAATGTTCTATAGAAAGAACGCTTTTGGCGGGCCCTTGCGGCCTACTCTAGCAACTGAGACGGTCCCCCGTCAACGCTCGGTGGCGCTGGCGGGTTGTCCGCTCATCTTGCGGGCGGCGTACCTGACGGCGCTGACGATCTGCTGGTAGCCGGTGCAGCGGCAGAGGTTACCCTCCAGGCCCTGCCGGATCTCCTTGTCGCTGGGGTCAGGATTCCGCTGGAGGATCTGCAGCGCGGTCAGCATCATCCCGGGGGTGCAGAAGCCGCATTGCAGCCCGTGCTCCTGCCAGAAACCCTCCTGGATGGGGTGGAGTTGCCCGTCGCGGGCCAGTCCTTCGACCGTCAGGATCTCCGCCCCGTCGGCCTGCGCCGCCAGCACGGTGCACGACTTCACGGCCAACCCGTTCATGATCACGGTGCAGGTGCCGCAGGAGGTGGTGTCGCACCCGATGTGCGTGCCGGTGAGGCCGAGGGTCTCGCGGAGGTAATACACGAGCAGGGTGCGCGGCTCACCCGTGTGCCGGTGGGTCACACCGTTGACCGTGACGGTGATCGGAACAGGAGTCACTTTCGGGGTCGCCCGGTGTGGAGCCATCTCTCCGGTCAGCGGCTGGCGGCCTGCTCAATCTCGCGGGCCAGGGCGCTAAAGAACTTCCCGGCCATCTCCTTAGCCACGCCGCCGAAGAGGCGGTGGCCCAGGCTCATCAACACGCCGGTCACCTGCGCGTCACCGGTATAGCGCACCAGCGTGCTGCCGTTCTGCGCCACCAGCTGGAGATCGCCGCGGGCCTTCACCGTGCCCGGGCGGCCGCTCCCCTCCACGATCATGGTGACCCGCTCGGGAGGTACCTTCTCGGTAAGCGTGATCTTGCCCTCGAAGGTTCCGCGCACCGGGCCGACGGCGAGTTCGATCACCGCGCGGTAGGCATCGGCACCAATGGACTGGAGTTCCTTGACCCCGGGAGTGGCCCGCTGGAGCACGCCCGGGTCATTCAGCAGAGTCCAGACCCGCTCACGCGGCGCAGCCACGGTGTGCTCCCCTTCGACCTTCATCGATCGCCTCCCGGACGCATCCCGGTCTCAAACGCAGACTGCGCGCCCATTATAGCAAACCGCCTGGGGAGACCGGCTCACGATCACGCTCCTTGGAGCCCGCGGATGTAGCGGATCTGCCCGGCGTGGTAGATGTCATGCGTCGCCACGCGGACGAGGCGGATGCCCAGGGGTTGGGCCCACTCAGGCTTCCCTTTATACGGCACGAGAGGCTGCGACAGGGCCGCGTCGTCGAGCGCC
>CAYHPT010000186.1:0-3419 GCA_964358435.1 uncultured bacterium
GCCGTCGTGGGACCCACCTACCTCCTGAACAGTGTGCAGCGCGACGGCCTGACGGAAGGCGCGCTCCGCGTCGAGCCACTCCTCGCGCCGCAGGTGCTCCTCGCCCTGGTCCAGATAAGGCCGTGCGTCGGTCTCACCCACGGGCGCAGGATTTCGGCAGCCCGGCCAGCGCCTCCTGGACGCCCGACGGCGATCCGGCCGCGGCGCGGGGCGATCGCACCACGGATCGTCGCGTTAGCGCTTTCAGTCCTCTAGAGCGGAACGTCGAGCAACGCCGCGACGACCAACAGCAGGATGAGCAAACCCCACTTGAGGCGTAGAGCGCGGCGGTCGTCGAGGAAGAGCTGCCACAACGCCGGCGCGGGGTGGCTCCAGCGGGCCATGTGTGCGGAGCGCGGCGCAGACCGCCGCGCCCGGTGCCGACGGGACTGCAACGGGACCGCCGAAGGAGTGATGCGCCGCGGCGCGATCATCCGTTGACCTGCCGGTAGTTGCGCAGGAGGCCGACGACCTGCCCGATGATCTCGAACTCGCCCCGCAAGATGGGGTAGGCCGGGTTCTCCGGCGCGAGCACCGGCCGGCCGTTTTCCAGCGTCAGGCGCTTGACGGTGGCCTCGTCCCCGTAGAGGGCCACGACGATGTCACCCGGCTGCGCCGTCGGCTGGCAACGCACGACCACGAGATCGCCGCCCATGATCCCGGTGCCGACCATGCTGTCGCCGCGCACCGTCAGCAGGAAGCACTCATCATGCCAGCCCACCATCCGCCGCGGCACGGGGATCATCTCCTCGACGTGCTCCTCCGCGAGGATGGGCAGACCGGCGGAGACACGGCCGACGAGCGGCAGGGTGACGACCTCCTCACCCTCCGGCAGGACGCTCCAGTCGGTAATCTGCAGGACGCGCATGCGGTCCCCGTAGCGCTTGATGTAGCCTTTGCGCTCGAGCGCGTTCAGGTGCTGGTGCACCGTCGAGGGCGACCGCAGGCCCAGGGCCCGTCCAACCTCCCGGACCGACGGGACGTACCCGGACCGGCGGATGGATAGGGCAAGGTGCTCCAGGATCTGGCGCTGCCGCGCCGTGAGCGGTGGGGCCATAGGATTCCTCCTGGGGTCTTTATACCGAACGTTCGTTCGGAACTCAAGTCCTGGATTACCGAACTCATGTACGGTATACGGCCCAGGCCACCACCGGACGCGCTCTGGCTTGCGTTTTCGCGGGTTTTCGAGGTGAAGCGGCCGCTAGTGGTCCTCGATCGGCCAATGCAGGTCAGGCCGCCGGGCGGCGGTAACCTCATCCAGGCGGGAGACGACCGTGGCGTGGGGAGCGGAGCGGACGACGTCGGGGTTAGTGCGGCACTCCTCCGCGATGGCCAGCAGCGCCTGCGCAAACGCCTCGATCGTCTCGCGGCTTTCGGTCTCGGTGGGTTCGATCATCATCGCCTCCTCCACAATCAGCGGGAAGTAGATCGTGGGAGCGTGGTAGCCGTAGTCCAGCAGGCGCTTGGCCATATCGCGGGTCGTCACGCCGGACTCGCGCTTCTGCCGGGTGCCGGCGAGGACAAACTCGTGCATGCAGCGACGGTCATACGGAAGATCAAACGCCGGCCGCAGCAGCGCGAGCAGATAGTTGGCGTTGAGCACCGCCGCCTCCGAGATCTGCCGCAGCAGCGGCCCGAAGGTGCGGATGTAGGTGTAGGCGCGCACCAGGACGGCGAAGTTTCCGTTGAAACTGCGGATCTTGCCGATCGACTTGGGCCGGTCGTAATCCAGCCGGAAGTGGCCGCCCTCGCGCACCACCACCGGCACCGGCAGATACGGCAGCAGGGGCGACTTCACCGCGACCGGCCCCGCACCCGGGCCGCCACCGCCGTGCGGCGTACTGAAGGTCTTGTGCAGGTTCATGTGCATGACGTCGAAGCCCTGATCGCCGGGCCGTGTGATCCCCAGCACCGCGTTGAAGTTGGCGCCATCCAGATACATCTGCGCCCCGCACCCGTGGACGATCTCCTCGACCTCGGTAATCCGCTCTTCGAAGAACCCGAGGGTGTTGGGGTTCGTCAGCATCAGCGCGGCGACGCGCTCATCGGCGACCTGGCGCAGCGCGTCCACGTCGATGTTGCCGCGGGCATCGCTCTTCACCTGTACCGCGTCGTACCCGCACATGCTGGCGGAGGCGGGGTTGGTCCCGTGCGCCGAGTCGGGCACGATCACCCGCGTCCGCGCCTCGCCGCGGGCGGCGAAGTAGGCGCGGATCATCAGGAGCGCGGTGAGTTCGCCGTGGGCGCCGGCCGCGGGCGGGAAGGTCACCCCGTCCATGCCGGACATTTCGGCCAGCATCGTCTCCAACTCACTGAGCAGCCGGAGCGCACCCTGGGAGATGGCGTCGGGCGCGTAGGGGTGCAGCCGGGCAAACCCGGGGAGGCGCGCCGCGTCCTCGTTGATCTTGGGATTGTACTTCATCGTGCACGACCCCAGCGGGTAGAAGCCGATGTCCACGGCGTAGTTGCGCTGGGAGAGTTGCGTGTAGTGCCGCACCAGATCCGGTTCGCTCAGTTCCGGCAGGGGCGGCGGGCCGCCGCGCAGGTGCGCCGGGGGCAGGATCTGCTCCAGCGGCACCTCCGGCACGTCGCTCTCCGGCACCGCGGCGCCGATCCGCCCCGGCGCGCTCCGTTCGACCAGCAGCGGAAAGTCACCCGACGCCATTAGACCATCTCCTCCAGCGCGGCGGCGAGTCGGTCGATATCCTGGCGGGTCCGGCTCTCGGTGACGCAGACGAGCCAGCCATCGGCGAGTTCAGGGTAGAAGCGGCCGAGCGGCAACCCCCCGAGGATCTGCGCGTCGAGCAGACGGCGGTTGATCTCCTCCGGCGGCAGCGGGCAGCGCAGCACGAACTCGTGGAAGGTCGGCCCGGGAAAGGCCGCCTCGAACCCGCGGATGCGGCTGAGCCGCTCCCGCGCGTAGTGCGCCTTGCGGGCGCACACCTCGGCAACCTGGCGCATGCCGCGCCGGCCCAGGGCAGCCATGTAGATCGCCGCGGCCAGCGCGTTCAATGCTTCATTGGTGCGGATGTTGCTCGTGGCCTTCTCGCGGCGAATGTGCTGCTCACGGGTCTGCAGGGTCAGCACAAACCCGCGCCGCCCCTGCATGTCCACGGTGCGCCCGACCAGGCGCCCGGGCATGCGCCGCACGAACGCCTGACGCGTAGCCAGCATCCCCAGGTACGGCCCGCCGTAATTGAGCGGGTTACCCAACGGTTGCCCCTCACCGGCCACGATGTCCGCATCGAGCGCGCCAGGGGGCTTGAGCAGGGCGTAGGCGACGGGATCGGCCACGGACACGATCATTAGTCCGCCCGCCGCATGCGCCGCTTCGGCCAGCGCCTGCACGGCTTCGAGTCTGCCGAAGAAGTTGGGGTGTT
>CAYHPT010000187.1:0-3402 GCA_964358435.1 uncultured bacterium
GCTGGGGATCGAGAACGTCCTCTGCCTGACCGGCGACCACGTCAGCCTGGGCGACCATCCCCAGGCCAAGCCGGTCTTCGACCTGGACGCGGTCACACTGCTGGTGGCGGCGCGCGCGCTGACGCGGGGGCACGACCTGACGGGGCACGCGCTCGCCGGGACGCCGTGCTTCTTCCTGGGCGCGGTGGTCAGCCCCTGTGCCGACCCGGTGGAGCCGCAGCTCTTCAAGATGGACAAGAAGGTGCGGGCCGGAGCGGAGTTCTTCCAGACGCAGGCGGTCTTCGAGGCCGAGCGCTTCGCCGCGTTCATGGAGCAGGCCCGCGGCTTGGGCGTCCCGGTCATCGCGGGGATCATCCTGCTCAAGTCCGCCAAGATGGCCCGCTTCATGAATCAGAACATTCCCGGCATCCGCGTCCCCGACGATCTGATCAAGGAGATGGAGAGCAGCAAGGACAAGGAGGGGACGAGCGCGGAGATCGCCGCCCGGTCGATCCGCGACCTGCGCGGGCTGGCCGCCGGCGTGCACATCATGGCCATGGGCTGGGAGCACCTGATCCCCCGCGTGCTGGAGTCCAGCGGGCTCCCCGCCCCCGCGGAGGCGGCCTGATGATCGGCGCGGCCATGGTCGTCGGCGGGGGCATCGCCGGGATCCAGGCGGCGCTGGATCTGGCCGATGCCGGGATCAGAGTTTACCTGGTGGAGCGCGGCCCGGCCATCGGCGGGCGCATGGCCACGCTGGACAAGACCTTTCCCACCAACGACTGCGCCATGTGCATCATCTCGCCGAAGCTCTCGGCAGTCGCGCGGCATCCCAACATCGAGATCCTGACGCTCACCGAACTGGAAGGCCTGGAGGGCGCGGCCGGTGACTTCCGGGCGACGGTGCGGCGGCGGCCGCGGTTCGTCGATCCGCTGCTGTGCACGGCGTGCGGCGACTGCGCCGCCGTGTGCCCCGTCCGTGTGCCCAGCGAGTTCGACGGCGGGCTGGCGCCGCGCACGGCCATCTACCGGCTCTACGCCCAGGCCGTCCCCGCGGCGTTCGCCATCGACAAGCGGGGCCGGTCGCCCTGCCGCGACGCCTGCCCCATCCACCAGCGGGCGCAGGGGTACGTCGCGCTGGTGGGCCAGGGGCGGTATGAAGAAGCGTTCCGTGTCATCCGGATGGAGAATCCCTTCCCGGGGATCTGCGGCCGGGTCTGCAACCACCGCTGTGAGGACGCCTGCTCGCGCGGTCAACTCGACGGCGCCGTCAGCATCGCCGCGCTCAAGCGCTTCGTCGCGGACTGGGCCTACGCCCGGGTGCGGGAACCGGTGGCGCGCATCACGCCGACCTACAGCGAGCGGGTGGCCGTGGTCGGGTCCGGACCCGCCGGCCTGACCGCGGCCAAAGACCTGGCGCAGTTTGGTTACGCGGTGACGGTCCTCGAGGCGCTGCCGATCCCCGGCGGCATGATGCGCGTGGGCATCCCCGAGCACCGTCTGCCCGTCCCCATCGTGGAGCGGGAGATCGCCGACATCGTCGACCTGGGCGTCGAGCTCCGCTGCAGCACCCGCGTGGGGCACGTGCGCGACCTGTTCGCGGACGGATTCAACGCGGTCTTCCTGGCCACGGGGGCGCACCGCGTCCGCAAGCTTCCCATCCCCGGCGCCGACCTGCCGGGAGTCCTGGTCAGCACCGACGTCCTGCAGAACCACCGCCTGGGGCGGCCGGTGCCGCTGGGCCGGCGGGCGCTGGTCCTGGGCGGCGGCAACGTCGGGTTCGACGTGGCGCGCACCTGCGTCCGGCTGGGCGCGGCGGAGGTGCACGTGGCCTGTCCGGAATCGCGGGAGGCGATGCCGGCGCACCCGTGGGAGATCGAGGCGGCCGAGGAGGAGGGCGTGCAGGTCCATCCGTCCACGGCCTTCGTCCAGGTCGTCGAGCGCGACGGCCGCGCGACCGGCCTCCTCTGCCGCCGGGTGCGCTCGATGCACTTCGACGAGGCCCGCCGCCTGCACATGGACGTGGTCGAAGGCAGCGAGCACGTGCTGGAAGCGGACACGGTCATCTTCGCCATCGGCCTGGCGCCGCAGCTCGACCTGGTCCAGGGTCTGGAGGGGATCACCACCACGCCCTGGGGGTCGCTGCGCGTCGACCCGGCCACGCAGGCCACCGGCTACGCCGGCCTCTTTGCCGGTGGAGACGTGGCCACGGGAATGGCCTTCGTCGTCGACGCCATCGCCGCGGGCCACCGCGCCGCGCGCGGCATCCACGCCTTCCTCCGGCAGACGGCGCTCGAATCCGAAGCGCCGGTGCAGGTGGCAAAACTCACGCCCGCGGAGATCGAAGCGAGGCTGGCCCGCGGGCAGATCCGGCGGCAGCCGCGTGCCAGTGTGCACCCGCTGCCCCCCGAAGTCCGGCGCGCGTCGTTTGCCGAGATCGACGAGGGGTTGACAGAGGAAGAGGCGCGGCGGGAAGCCTCACGCTGTCTGGCCTGCGGCGTCTGTTCCGAATGTCTGGAGTGCGTCCTGGCGTGTAAGCGGGAGGCGATCAACCACGCCGCGGTCGAACGGGTGGAAACCTACCGCGTGGGCGCGGTCGTCCTCGCCGCCGGGATCGAGCCCTTTGACGCGACCCAGGCGGAGGCCTACGGCGTGGGCCGCTTCCCCAACGTCCTGAGCGGGCCGCAGTTCGAGCGGCTGCTCTCCGCCTCCGGGCCGACGCAGGGCCACATCCAGCGCCCCTCCGACGGCAGCGCGCCGCGCCGCATCGCCTTTTTCCAGTGCGTGGGGTCGCGCGATCAGCGCAACCGCTACTGCTCGGCGGTGTGCTGCATGTACGCCACTAAAGAAGCGATGCTCGCTCTCGAACATGCGCCGCAGGCGCAGTGCACCATCTACTACGCCGACATGCGCGCTTTCGGGAAGGGGTTCGACGCCTACCTGGAGCGGGCCAAAGGGCAGGGCGTCCGCTACGTCCGCACGCGCGTCGCCGCCGTGCGCGAAGATCCCCGGACGCATGCCCTGACCTTCCGCGTGGAGGAGGACGGGCAGGTGCGTGAGGAAGAGGCCGACCTGGTGGTGCTCTCCGTCGGCCTGACGGCACCGCACGGTGCGGCGGACCTCGCGCGCGCCACGGGGATCGAGCTGGACGAGTACGGGTTCGCCGCCACCGAAGCGTTCACGCCGATCCAGGCCTCACGCCCGGGCGTCTTTGTAGCGGGCGGGTTCCGCGGGCCGAAAGACATTCCCGACTCCGTGGTCGAGGGGAGCGCCGCGGCGGCCGCGGCCCTGGCGGGCATCGCGCCGGCGCGCGGGACGCAGATCACGCCCAAGGTCTATCCGCCGGAGATGGCGCTGGAGCCGGAGCCGCGCATCGGCGGCTTCATCTGCCACTGCGGCGCCAACATCGCCGGGGTCGTGGCC
>CAYHPT010000188.1:0-3400 GCA_964358435.1 uncultured bacterium
CTGCTGCCGGAGCAGTTCCCGGGGGCGCCGACGATCACCGCGCAGGCCGGCCGCTCCGTCCGCCGCGCCGCCCGACCGACCCCACCGGTCTCCATCGGCCGGTCGGCCCGGGCGCCGGTGCTACCTTCCGGGTTTCCCTTCGCCGCCCTCTTTTCCGGAATCCCCGCGGCCGGCAGCAACAACTGGGTCGTGGCGCCGGCCCGCTCCAAGAGCGGCGGCGCGCTGCTGGCGAATGATCCCCACCTGGACGCGCAGATGCCGTCGATCTGGCACGTCAACCATCTGGTCGGCGGCCCCTACGATGTCGTCGGCGTCGCCTTTCCCGGCGTGCCGGGGATCATCATCGGCCACAACCGGCAGATCGCCTGGGGTCTGACCAATGCGGAAGAGGACGCGCAGGACCTGTACCTCGAGCGGTTCCACCCGCGCGACCCGACCTTGTACCTCTTCCGCGGCCAGTGGGTGCGGGCGCAGGTCGTGCGCGAGGAGATCCGGATCAAAGGGCGGCGGGACGCGGAGACCCTCGACGTGCGCATCACCCGCCACGGCCCGATTCTCAACCCCGTCGTCGAGGGTCTCGACGCCTTCGTCGCGCTGCGCTGGACCGCGCTGGAACCGGACCGCATCGTTGCCGCCATCCTCGGGGTGAACCGGGCGACCTCGTGGGAGGAGTTCCGCGCCGCCTTGCGCGACTGGTCCGCGCCGGCGCAGAACTTCGTCTACGCCGACCGGGCCGGGAACATCGGCTACGTCATGCCCGGACGCGTTCCCCTGCGGGCGCCGGGGCACGACGGCCGGGTCCCCGTCCCCGGGTGGACCGGGGAGTTTGAGTGGCGGGGATTCATCCCCGCGGATCAACTGCCCGCGGTGTTCAATCCCCCGCGGGGCTACATCGTCACGGCCAACAACCGCATCGTCCCGCCGGACTATCCCTACCTGCTGGGCACGGGCTACGACATCGGCGCGCGCGCCCTGCGCATCACCTCCCTGCTGGACGCCCAACCGCGCGTCGACCTCGACGATCTGGCCCGCATCCAGTTGGATCAGACATCCCTCCTGGCGCAGCGCTTCGTCGCGGCCTGGCAGGATGTGCGCCTCCGTGACGGCGATCTGGCGGCGCTCTTCGACGAGGTGCAGCGCTGGGACGGCCACGTCTCGGCGGACAGCCGCGCGGCCCTGCTGTACGAGGGGCTGCTCCTCGAACTGAAGCGGAGCGTCTTCCAGGACGCGCTCGGCGAGGAAGTGTTCCGGCGGTACCTGCGCCACTCGCAGGCCACGGCGCTGGTCCTGCTCGAGCGCAGCACGCGGCCGAACGATCCCTGGTGGCGAGACGGACGGGACCGCACGATCGAAGAGGCGCTGCGCCAGACGGTCCGCGACCTGGAGCGGCGGCTGGGGCCGGACCGCGGCAACTGGCGGTGGGGCCGCGTGCACACGCTGGCGCTGGAGCACCCGCTGGGGCGCGTGCCCGCCCTCGCCCCAATCTTCAACGGACCCGCCCCGCCCACGGGGGGCGATACCTTCACGGTCAACGTCGCTCCCTTCGACCCGGAGACGCCCTACCGCCAGATCGTCGTCCCTTCCCTGCGCCTGCTGATCGATACCCAAGACTGGAATACCGCCCGCATCGTCCACACCACCGGGCAGAGCGGGCTGCCCTTCCACCGGCACTACCGCGACCTGACCGCGCTCTGGGCGCGCGGCGACTACCTCCCGCTCCTGTACGAACGGGCGGCGATCGCCGGGGCGCAGGAAGGGACCCTCACCCTGCTGCCGCCGTAGGGTTGCGCTACAGCGATCAGGTCAAAAACTGATCCGAACGGATCATGGATGGCCACCCGCGGGCACGCTAGACTGGAATTACTATGGTGACCGGAGCGGACGTCCGGCAGCGCGTCTCGTTGCGCCGCGCCGCGGTTCTGGGCGCGGGGGTGATGGGGCGGACGATTGCCGCCCATCTGGCCAACGCCGGGATCGCCACCGTGATGCTCGATCTGGGGGACCTGGCACGGAAGGCGCACCAAAGCCTGCGGCAGATCGACCCGGCCCCGCTCTTCCTGCCCGACCTGGACCGCCTGATCGAGCCGGGCAGCCTGGAGCACGACCTGGCCCGCGCCGCGGAAGCCGACTGGATCATCGAGGCGATCATCGAGGACCTGCCGACCAAGCAGGCGCTGCTCGCGCGGCTGCTCCCACTCTGGCGGCCGGGGACGGTCGTCACCACCAACACCTCGGGGCTGCCGGTCGGCCGCATCGCCGAGGAAACGCCAGCGGAATTCCGCCGTTTCTTCCTGGGCGCGCACTTCTTCAACCCGCCCCGCTACATGAAGCTCCTGGAAATCATCCCCACGCCCGACACCGATCCCGCCATCACCGCGGCGGTGGCCGGGTGGGGCGATCGTCTGCTGGGCAAAGGCATCGTCCACTGTAAGGACACCCCCAACTTCATCGCCAACCGCCTGGGGACGTACGGCTTTCTCCGCACGGTCCAACTCATGCTCGAGTTCGGGCTCAGCGTGGAGGAGGTCGACGAATTGACCGGGCCGCTGCTGGGCCGGCCCCGCACCGCCACCTTCCGCCTGCTCGACCTGGCCGGCCTGGACGTCGCCCTGGCCGTCGCCGAACACGCCTACCAGAACCTGCCGCACGACGAGTCGCGCGAGACCTTCCGCCCGCCGGCGCCGCTGCTGGAGATGGTGCGCCGCGGCTGGATCGGGGAGAAGAAGAGCGGCGGCTTCTACCGCCGCGTGGACGGCGAGATCCAGGCGCTGGATCTTTCCGCGATGGAGTACCGGCCGCGGCGGAAGGCGTCCTTCCCCGGGATCGAAACGGCGATGACGCTGGAGGACCCGGACGCCCGCCTGCGCGCGGTCGTCTCCGCGAAGGACAAAGGCGGGCAGTTCCTCTGGACGCTGCTGCGGGACGTCCTGGTCTACGCGGCGCGGCGCATCCCCGAGATCTCCGACGACGTCGTCAACGTGGACCGGGCCATCCGCTGGGGGTTTGCCTGGGCGCACGGGCCCTTCGAGACCTGGGACACGCTGGGCGTGAAGGAGATGGCCGCGCGGCTGGAGCGCGAGGGCGTCGCCTTGCCCCCGGTGGTCACGCAGGTGCTGCAGCAGGGGAGCGGCACTTTCTACCGCCGCGAGGACGCGCGGTTGCTCCACTTCGACTTCACCACCGCGGCCTACCGCCCCGTGCCCGACCGGCCCGGTGTCATTGTCCTGGCTGACCAGAAGCGCGCGGGGAAGGCGGTCGTCTCCACCCCCGACGCCACCATCGTCGACCTGGGCGACGGGGTGGCCGCCGTGGAGTTCCACGGAAAGTTGAACATCATCGGCGAGGGGACGCTGCGCATCCTGCAGGCGGCGCTGGACCGGCTGGAGCAGGACTTCGATGC